>DATGFK010000775.1:0-3527 GCA_035309185.1 Aggregatilineales bacterium | reverse complement strand
TAACAACTCAGCCGGATCTCAGGCTCAGTTGCTACTAATTTTACTTTCGATGCAACGCTTTATCCCACAGCGTGTACGGCAAACTTATCTATAATATCCTCTAGGTTCTCTTCATAGGTGATCGGTCATGCTAGATCGAGTACAATTTTACCTGATATTCTTCGTAGGATTCGGCGCGCTTTTCGGCGCGCTGATCACGCCGCTCGTGTTCTGGAGCAAGGGCCGCAAACCGGCTACCGGGTTCTTCGCCGGGGTGCTGATCGGCGCGTTGGGCAATTTGATCCTGCTGATCCCGTTGTGGCTGCGGCTGAGGTCGCGTCCTGCGCCAGCCGATGCTTTTGACGTTTCGGTTGCCTACAATATGGGCATTGCCGCCGTCCTGGGCGGACGCAAAAGCGAGGCGCGTTACCACTTTGTGCGTGTGACGCAGGCCGATCCGAACAACGTGAGCGCGTGGTTGTACCTGGCAAACCTGGCGACCACGCCGCTGGAAGCCTGGAGTTACGTGCAGCAGGCCCGCACGATAGACGCCCGCCATCCGGGCGTGCAGGACGCGGTGAGTGTCGTCTGGCCGCAAGTTCGCCACCTCTTTGGGGAAAAGTTATGAAGGATCAGCTATCGCCCGACTCTCTTCGCAAGGAGTATCTCCGGCAGCGACTCGCCATTCACCTGCGACTGATGATCGTCATGAGCGCAGGATTTATCGTCTTCGGCATCATTGACGGACTCAATAACGGTGGCCCGGTTGTGTTACAAGGCGCCGTTGCCAACACAGTTTTTCTCGCCATCTTTTTCTTCTTGCAAAAGCGCTTGCCGCATCTGGCGATGTACGGTCACATCTTCGTAACGAGCGTCGGCGTTCTCTATGCGACGCACTACGCAGGCGGTTATATGGTGGCCTCGGTAGTTCTGCTGGCGCTGATCGCCTTCATAGACGTGATCACCCTGGCCCGCGTGCGGGATGGCGTGGTGTGCGCGGCGATACTCACGCTCCTGTACGTAGGGTTGATCGTCTTCGAGACGACGAGCGGCAATCCGATGCCCATCCCTGAACTAACCGTCATGTACTCGACTCTGGGCAACAACAATATCAACGTCGTCGCGGTTGTCCTGCTGACCCTGATCATTATTTCGCTGGTCACCGGGTTGTTTGGCGAACTTTTCGTAGACAACGCGATTCGCCTGGCGCTGGCCCAGCAGGAGGCGGAGCGGGCCAATGCGCTGAAGTCCAGCTTCCTGACAACCGTTTCGCACGATTTGCGCACACCCCTTAATGCGATCCTCAACCTGAGCCAGTATTTTGTGGCGCTCGATTTTGGGGACATGACCGAGGAGCAGATGCGCTACATGCGGATCATTATGGCGAGCGGCGAGGAACTCATGCAGCAGGTGACCGACCTCCTGGAATATGCCCGCATAGATACGGGCGACGTTAAGGTTGATCCCAAACCGGTTGACATTGAGCGCGCGGCGCAGCTTGCCATCGAAACTGCGGTCAACCTGCTCGGCAATAAGCAGATCAACCTGGAACTCAATATCTCGCCTGAGCTTCCCCGCGCATACGCTGACCCGATCCACGTCCGGCGTATCCTGCTGAATTTGCTCAACAATGCGCTCAAATTTACGCAGATCGGTAAAGTGGTACTTTCCGCCGAGCGCCGTGGCAATATAATCCAGGTTAGCGTCAGCGACACGGGGCCGGGCATCTCACCTGAAGACCAGGAGCGTATTTTCCTGCCCTTCGAGCAGACAATGGATGGCAGACAGACGGGAGGCGCAGGGCTTGGCCTGGCTATCTGCCGGAGCCTGGTCTTTTACAACGGTGGCAGCCTGACCTTGAAATCATCAGGGGCCGGGAGTACGTTCACCTTCACGCTGCCCATCGCCGATCCCGTCGACGCGACGCCAAGCCTCATCCCGGTAGCGGAGGGCCAGCCACCTTAGAGACAAAGCGTACGGCAGCTGTGCAAACGCGGCACCTGGAACAGTCGCATGTTGGTCGAGACGGTCTTGTCTATGTTGACTACCCTTTGCCATTTCAAGAAAGTCTCCCATCGCGCCTGGGCCTACTTCCACAGCCGCACCTACGCATAAGCAAAAGGCTGCCAAACAGCAAAGGTTTGATTGATTCGTCAAACGTGTCTGTATGATTATGCGCTGTTGTAGGGTCGGTGGGACTCGAACCCACATGCCTTTCGGCGAGTGATTTTAAGTCACTTGCGTCTGCCATTTCGCCACGACCCCGAAAAGGCCTATTATACACGTAATGTGGCGACGGCGGGATTCGAACCTGCGACCAAGGGCTTATGAGTCCCCTGCTCTACCACTGAGCTACGTCGCCAATACAGCCAGATTTGACCTACCTGGGGTATTTTAGCAGATCACCGTTCGATGTCAATCCTTGCCGCTCATGAGCCAGCTTTTTAGAGACGGAAATGTAAGAAGTTATCCAAACGCTAAGCTGCTCAAGCGATCCGAGTTAAGCCAATAAGGCGTCTGCTCGTTGCATGATAAGACACTTTATCGGAACTAGTAAGGCAGCGTGAGAACTGCTACGACACGACTGCCACCGGCGAATCCACACGCGCCACGTATACATCAATCGGTTCCAGGCGACCTTTGAGTTGCAAGGTCCGCGCCTCACAGCCCGTTGTGTCGATCTTCGAGTGTGCGCAGGCCGCGTCGCTGACCAGGATTTCGCCCGCCGCAGCAACCGACGAGAGCCGGGCCGTCGTGTTGGCGCTATCGCCCAGGACGGTCATATCACGCATCCCGTTTTCCGAGCCAATGGTGCCCATAAACGTGACCCCGGTATGCACGCCGACACCCAGCGGGAGCCACGGCTCGGCGGCGCTGCCGTAACCAACCGAGCGCAGCAGATCCTGCGCCGCCTTGATGGCTACACGGGCATGGTCAGGACCAGCCATCGCCGGGAGATACAGGCCGATCACCTGGTCGCCTACCAGGCGCTCGATCCAGGCGTTGCTGTGGCTGAACACATGAGTCGCCGCGATGTAAAAACGATTGATGAGCTGGCTAAATGCCGTCGTGCCCAGTTCCTGGGCCAGAGTCGTTGAGCCTCGAATGTCGGCGAAAAGTAGTGTCATCTCGATTTCGGTTCGACCCGGATGAGACGCCAGGAAGTTGTAACAGCTATCGCAGAACTGCGGGTTGATCTTCGACGGTTTCAGCCGGAGCGTCAACTGTACGAGCTGCCCGCCGAGACCTCGAAATGGCGCGTTGCACATCCTGCAACGCGGCTCGGAAGGAATCCACTTCAGCAAATGCCGACCCCTGACGAACTCTGCCACATTCCCGCTGAGGATTCCGTGCCAGATTTCGTCGTTCTTGGTGTTATCCGCGTCAGACATTGACCTGTCACTCCTGAATCTGCCTGGGTGTTCGACGTTTGGAGGTGGAAACTTCTAGCAATTATAGGAGCGGAAATCGAAAGCGCCAAACAGCCCACAGGATGGGCCATCTGGCGAGCGCCAACCTTCAAATATAGCTCGTATGTTCTACAATGT
>DATGFK010000774.1:0-3573 GCA_035309185.1 Aggregatilineales bacterium | reverse complement strand
CAGCAGCCACGAACACCTGCGCGCCATCGTGAAAGCCTGCCGCAACGCGCCGCGCAAGGCTCGCCCCGTGGCCGATGCCAACCTGAGAACACGTAATAAGACAGGCGTCCCGCTGCCGCTTGTTTCCAGCGGCATTCGCGCCACCGCGCTGCAACAGGACCCTCCGCCACTGTTGGTGGGCGAGCGTGTCAACAGCCAGGGCAGCCGCAAGGCAAAACAGGCGCTGCTCACCGATGATTACGATACTCTGCTCGCCATTGGACGCGAACAGGTCGAGGGCGGCGCGCATGTGCTGGACGTGTGCCTCGCGCTGACCGAGCGCACCGACGAAGCGCAGCAAATGGCAAAAACCGTCAAAAAGCTCTCGATGGGCATCGAAGCCCCGCTTGTGATTGACTCAACCGAGCCAGACGTGATTAAAGCCGCGCTGGAAACCTATCCTGGACGCGCCATCATCAACTCGATCAACATGGAAAATGGCCGCCAGCGCATCGAAAGCGTTCTGCCGATGGCGCTGGAACACGGCTCAGTCGTAGTTGCCCTCACCATCGACGAGATCGGCATGGGCAAGACGACCGCGCGCAAAGTGGAGATCGCCCACAACATCTATGACATTTGCGTCAACGAATACGGTCTTACTCCCAACGCGCTCATCTTCGACTCGCTCACCTTTCCCGTTACTACGGGACAGGAAGAACTGCAAACGGCGGCCATCGAAACGCTCGAAGCAATCAAGCGTATCAAGGCTGAACTGCCCGGCGTCTATACCATCCTGGGTGTCAGCAATGTCTCGTTCGGCCTGAAACCGCACGCGCGCGCCGTCCTCAACAGCGTCTTCCTGCATCACGCAGTTCAGGCGGGGCTTGATCTCGCCATCGTCAACCCGACGCACATCACCCCCTATGCCGAGATCGACGCGCAGCAGCGCCAGCTTGCCGACGACCTGATCTACAACCGACCCGACGCGCTGCCACGCTACATCGCCTATTATGAAGAGCATGAAGCGCAGGCGGACGCGAGCAGTGTCAAGGCCGACCCGACCGAGGGTATGTCTACAACCGAACGCATTCACTGGCAGGTACTGCACCGCCGCAAAGAAAACATCGAGTCGCTGGTTGAAGAAGCTATTATCGAACGCGCATCCGAAGCGCATATCCCAAAGAGCGAGGCTGCTGTCAGTGTCCTCAATACCGTGCTGCTGCCCGCCATGAAAGATGTGGGCGACCGCTTCGGCGCGGGCGAGTTGATCCTGCCCTTTGTGCTGCAATCCGCCGAGGTCATGAAACGGGCGGTGGCCGCTTTGGAAGGCTTCTTAGAGAAAAAGGAAGGCTATACCAAAGGCAAGGTCGTGCTGGCAACGGTCTTCGGCGACGTGCATGACATCGGGAAAAACCTCGTCAATACTATCCTGAGCAACAACGGCTACACCGTCTACGACCTGGGCAAGCAAGTCCCGGCCAACGTGATTATCGATGCCGCCCAGCAGCACCAGGCCACCGCCATCGGATTGAGCGCACTTTTGGTAAGCACTTCCAAGCAGATGCCGCTGATCGTCAACGAACTGGCGCGGCGCAAGCTCGATTACCCGGTCTTGATCGGCGGCGCGGCAATCAACCGTCGCTTTGGCCGACGTATCCTGTTCCTGGAAGAAGGTGGACAGCCTTATAGCCCCGGCGTGTTCTACTGCAAGGACGCTTTCGAGGGATTGGAAACGATGGATCGGTTGATCGATACCGAAAAACGCGCGCCGTTTCTCGATCAAATCGTCCGGGAAGGCTACGCCGAGATGGGCAGGGAAGAGCAAAAAGCCGAGACCAAAGTGCCCAAACGTCGATCAACTCTCACCCCCGCACCGGACGTGCCGCTGCCGCCTTTCTATGGCCCGAAAACGATCTCGTACATGCCGCTGGAAATAGTCATGCAGCACATCCACAAACCGGAATTGTTCCGCCTGTCCTGGGGCGCGAAAAATGCGCACGGCGAGGAATGGGAAAAGCTGCAAGCCGACTTCGAGGCGCGGCTGGATCGGATGGGTCGGGCTGCACTGCGCGAAAAAACGCTGCGCCCTCAAGCAGCTTATGGCTATTTTCCAACACAGAGTGACGGTGACGACCTGGTCATCTACGATCCTGAGCCATTTGAACGTGCCCGGCAAGCACATAATGGGAACGGCGCAAACGGGACAAGCAATGGAAAGCAGCCGGAACGCCGCGAGATCGCCCGCTTCCATTTCCCACGCCAGCCGCACGGCGAATTCCTGTGCATCTCCGACTACTTCCGCCCGGTCGAAAGCAACGAGGTCGATACCGTCGCTTTCCAGGTCGTGACCGTCGGCAACATTGCGACCGAAACGTTCGACAAACTGCAAGCGGCCAACGAATACAGCGAGGCGTACTTCTTTCACGGCCTGGCAGTGCAGACCGCCGAAGCAACCGCCACCTACGTTCACGCCCATATCGCCCGCGAACTTGGCATCTCGGAGTCGCGCGGCAAACGCTATAGTTGGGGTTATCCGGCTTGTCCTGACCTGGCCGATCACGCCACAATTCTGAAACTGCTGCCCCAGGCCGAAACGGAAATCGGGATGCAGTTGACCAGCGCTTTCCAATGGGTGCCAGAGCAATCGACGGCGGCGATCGTTGTACATCACCCACAGGCCAAGTATTACAGCGTGGGCGTCAGCCGCACCGAGCAGTTGGCCGAATGACGTTTTAGCCCGGAGCTAAAGCTGCCGGGCTGAATCAGAATTGATTGGGTGCGGTGCTTGTACTTCCGCGTCCCTGCTTTCAAAAATAAGCATCGGGCGGAAAATCGGCGATGCGCACCCGCGATAGATAAACCTGGTCGTTAGCGTCGCCACCATCGGGCGTAAACACGCGCAACCGTTCGATTTGTCCCGCTGCGTTGACCTGGTACGCGCCAACTTCGATCTGCCATTGGCCGGGCGGTGCGCCGGGACGGACGGTGAACGTATGTGCGTCTTCGATAATTTCGCCCGGCTTCCAGGTGGTGGTCGGGCGCGTCCAGTGTGCGGGCATGGCGTCGTCCTGGCCGAAGATCGTGGTCGTTTGCGGATCGAGAATGTGGACAAACACCCGGTAATCGGTGGTCAGTTTCTGCTTGGTACGCCAATAGAGTGTGATCGTTTCCTGTTCGCTGGGCAAAGGCGCCAGATCGGATACTGAATAGCCAACCAACTCCATCTGATCGGCAAAATTGGCGTCCATCGGGTTCGGGACATTCAGGTCGGATTGGCGCGGAAGCACGTCTACTGTGCCGAGCAGAATTTGATTATTGTCCACTATTGGAGCGTTCGACAGGTACCCTTCTGGAACAACAAGACGTTGACTTGTTTGCAAATCGTAAAAGCCTAGCCAAACTTTGAGAGTTTGTGGAGCATAAGCATAATCGGGAATATAAACAGCAAAGTGATTCAGCCAATCCTGGCTATAAAACCCCGTACCTGTCTCGCTAAGAGAATAATGCAAATGCACTCCAAGCGACGCTGTAGCCCAACGGCCTTGCATCGGATATACGTCCCGCTGGGCTACAATCACACCTTGAACGTTCACT
>DATGFK010000773.1:0-6929 GCA_035309185.1 Aggregatilineales bacterium | reverse complement strand
ACTGCAAAATTCAACCCGCTTCGCTTGGCGGTGACGGTGGCAAGCTGGCGGATCAGGTCGCCCAATTTCGCATCGGTCACTTCCGAAGGACGAAGCTCCAGAAGCAGCGACCGCATCTCGTCCAGTGCGCTCTCCGCCAGTTCATGCAACGTGGTCAGGCTGAGCTGTCCCTCGTCACGGTCGCTCTCCCATATCGCGGGCAACCGCTCAGCAATCAGGCTGATCGACCACAGGGTCTGCGAAATCGTATCGTGTAGTTCACTCGCCAGGCGGTTGCGCTCGGCCAGGATCGCTGCCCGTTTAGCGCGATCGTACAGGCGCGCATTTTGAATAGCGATCGCCGCTTGATCGGCAAAAGTTTGCAGCCGTTCCGCTTGAACCTGGGTGAAGAACCCGGGGGTTGCACTATCCAGCGATAGAAAACCCAGGACTTTGTCTTTCAGGCGGATCGGAACGATGACATTGGAATGTATCCAGTCCAACTGCGGGAAACCGATCCACATGGCCGAGGCGGTGGTATCCGGTATCGCCAGCGGTTTTGCGAGATCCATCATTTGTTGCAACACCGCCAGTTTATCAATCGGAATCCGTTGATTTAACCAATCTTTTTCCTCCAGCCCTTTATCGACGTAACCTCTCTGGCGCACGATGTGAACCAGGTCGGACTCGACGAAAAGGACATTGGCGCCATCATAGGGGGTTACCCGCCCCACCGTATCCAGGATTTGATCCAGGACTTTATTCAAGTCCAGCGTGCTGCTCATGGTCGCAATGGTATCCCGCAGGGCTTCAGTCAACGCGCGCTGCTCATGTTCGAGGGCCACTATTCGTTTATTCTCCTCGAATTGCGATAGGATCTGCAATTCCAGATCCTTGTTGGTTTTTCGTAACTGTGACTCGGCAGTTTCTCGTTCCGCGATTTGGCTTTGCAGGGTTGCGTTGGCTTGTGTCAGAGTAACTACGTGCGCGTTGACATCGCGCACCACGTCCATGATGTGGCTTAGCCGTAGCTCGTACTCTTGAGGCCCGCCAGAGTGTTGTTGTCGCAATTCATTGACCAAACGCTCCACGGACTCGAAACTCTGATTTACGTTAACCATACCTCCACATGCCCCCGATTGTTCTACTGCAGATCACGATTCGCTTCCCTCCATAACCAATGGTGACCTTAAATTATGGGATCGCCAACTAAATCATTCTAAAGGATGACTCCCCTATCCTTCCAAAGGAGGGTATCCCGATGTGACCTAAACCTTAAACGGCGAGTTGCCGCACGATTCTCGTCATAGCCAATTCGCCTTCGACTACCCGGAACCATCAGGATATTTCCACGCGCGCCGCTTGATAGACAGCACCGATGCGGGAGAACGTCTCGACGGCTTGAGTCAGGTATTGCTGCCTGGAAGGGCCTTGAGCATTTTCAATGAGTTCCATCGCCAAAAAGGGCTGTCGATCATCGTCAAACCCATAATCAAATACACCGATAATGCCAGGATGACGCAAAGCGCTCAGCAATTGAAATTCTTGAGCCAATGCGACGCGAAAATCTGTTCGTGGATCGGAGCGCGTGGCGATAACCAGATGTTCGGTAGGGATAAGGACGTTCTTAAGCGCTATGACCTGCCCGGTAAGGCGATCCAGCGCACGATAGACATGCCCCGTAGCTCCTTCTCCAAGCAAGTTCAATAGCCGATAGCGTTGACCAACGGTTCCAAGAGGTTTTCAGTCTGCATTACATTACGGTCTCCGTTACTCGCTTGCCTCTTTTCCTAACGGTGTTCCTTCATCGCTGGATCGGCAACAAAATCCTTCTAAAGGATGACTGAATTATCCTTCCAAAGAATGGCGTCAGCAGAGCGACTAAACCTTATACTGCATACTGATTGTCCACACTCCAAAACGATAGGGTGGCTGATGTGAAATTAGCCGCAGCCATATAAACAGGAAGTTCGGCGACCGCAACAGGTGGAACACCCGAAGTGACATTGCAACGCCGTAGCCGATGCGAGTCGGTTAGATGGAGCGCAAAGTGATGAATATAGACACCGCCAACAATAACATGGGTGTACCTCACAAAATTCACGTGGCGATTGTAGACGACCACCCCCTGGTGCGCGCAGGCTTGCGTGGGCTTCTTGAGGCGCAGCCTGACTTTGCAGTCCTCGCAGAAGCTGAAACAGGGCAGGAAGCCTTGGCCCTTGCGCGTGACGTGCAGCCAGATGTTATGTTGCTCGATATTCACTTGCCCGACTTCAGTGGCCTTCAGGTTACCGCACGGATCAAAGCCGAGTTCCAGAAGATTCTGATCGTATTGCTCACCGCATACGATGATGACGAGACCGTTTTACAGGGGATGCGTGCAGGTGCATCAGCGTACTGTTCAAAAGATATGCAGTCGGGTTTCTTGATTGACGCCATCCGCCAGGTAAATCAGGGTTGCTACATCATACGGGGAAAGGCATTCGACCAAGCAGGTATCCAAAGATGGCTCGATAACGCGGTAGATGCAAGAAGACGCCTGAGCCGACGAGAGATGGTCGTTTTGCGATATGTCATTCGTGGGCTGCGCGACAAACAAATCGGCTCCGAACTGGGAATAAGTTTGCAGACGGTCAAGAACCACGTGGCGTCTATCCTGAAAAAGTTGGACGTGGGTAACCGCACAGAGGCGGCAGTCTACGCACTGGAGCGGGGCTGGATAGCGCCTTTTCCAAGAAGCCGTACCTCTCAAAATTTGAATGTATCTAACGGGGCAATCACTAGAAATTCGTTCGAGATGTAGGGCATGGGCGGGTCTGGAACTTCTCATTACTGCCGTCGACTCTTGACGCTACACTCATCACCATCCGCGAGCCGAGGCGTGCTGAGCGAAATCCTGTGTATGGTGAACAGTGAACCGACCATATTGAGGCAGTGGGGCGCGATCTTGAACGCAGTCAAGAAGTAGGTGTAGTTGCTGGCAACCGCACGCTTATCGTAGTTCCCCCATGAGTCTGGATTCAATTTTCGGTTGAGAGGGCGGTAAGGAGTGATGCAGCCTCCGGTAATGGCTAGATGGCAAAATCCCTTTAAAAAAGCGTCCTAAAGGATGACTCAATAATCCATCCAAAGAAGGGCGTCCCCGGAATGGTCAAGTTTTATACTACGAGTGGCCCTAACCGGATTGTTTTCCTATAGCATCTGTCAGCAACACGGGATAACGTGGTGTCATATGATGCTACCTAATCGAATGAATGACCCTAACGCGACTGTAAGGAGGTGTTTGATGCGATTAAAAGTATTCTTCAGCAGCCTGGTGACGGCGGTACTGCTAGCCGTCCTGCCAGGTCTCGTGAGCGCCCAGAGTCCGACTTTCGAGTGGGTGGCATGGGACGCGCAGATCACGGCTCATGCCAACTCTTCACAGCTAGACATCGTGGAGACCCAGCAAATTAAGGTGACAGGCGGAACGTTGCATACGGGACAACGGTTCTATTCTGACCCGGTCAATATCCAGAGTATATCCGTTGCCGCTAATGGGAAGCAGGCCCAGCAGCTTACCCAGGGAACGGGTGCTGGACAGTATCAGATCTCAACTGATACAACTGGGAATATAGTTCTGAACTATACGCTGCCCACTGCTGCTAATGCGGGCGACAGCTTTGTCGTCCAGATCAATTTCAACGTGGCGCAGTCCACGCAAGGCATGGTGGATTGGGCAGTCGTGCCCGGTACACACAGCGTCCCGATCACCAGCAGCACGGCGACGATCAACTTCCCAGATGGGCAGATGCCGGATACGAGTATGGTGCATGTTGTGCAGGGCAATGGGACGGTCACGACTACGGCTAACAGCATCATCATCAAATCGCAGGGGGCGATCCCGGCCAACCAGCCTTTTGAAATCCAGGTACCCGTCACTGCGGCGGCAGGTAACGCGGGTGGCAACCCCGTTCAGCCCGCGCCGAATGGCAATCCAGTCAGTCCGCTGAATCCCGCCCCGAATCAGAATCCTGTTCCTGCCAACCCAGTCCCCGGTTTCGATCTCAGTCAAATCCCGTTAAGTCTGATCTGCCTCGGAGCGTGCATCCTGGGCGTGGTCGTGGTACTCTTCTTTTTGTTCGGCGGCGCTCGGCTGCTGCGTGGCCTCGGTGGTAGCGGTAGTAGTGGAAGTGGCGGTGGCGGCATATTTGGCGGAGGCGCAAGAGGTGGTGGCGGTGGGTTCGGAGGTAGCGGCGGCGGTAGCGCAAACCGTGGCTTCCGTGACAGTCCCAACCAGAACCGCAACGTGCCAAATGTACCCAACGATAAGCAGTCCGGCGGCGGTGGAGGCTTCGGTTGAGCGATGACTATGGGGTTTAACTCACACGATTCCGCCCATTCCCTGTCCCTTCCCCCTTTTTGGGGGACGGGATTTAGGGCGAGGCGAATATCGCCCGTCGTCCGTCTAAGCCTGACCTTAATCGTGATCGTCTTGATTGCGCTGTCCGCGTCTCCTACGCGGGCAGCCACTTCGCTTAAATACAGCCAGCCAGCAACCGGGTCATTGAACGCGGGTCAAACCGCAGACTACACGTTTGACGGGAAGGCGGGCGATAAGCCCGTCATTGCTATGAACACCCACAACGGGAGCATGGTTCCTCACGTCGCGCTGTACGATCCACAGGGGCGGCTGATCGGCGAGGACAGCAACGGCGGCGGCAAGGGCAACGCACTGCTCAAGGGAACGGTACTCGCCGCTGACGGTACCTATAAAGCGCAGGCACGCAATAATGCCCAGAGTGGCACTGGCACGTTTTCTTTGGTCATCAGTGAGGAGAAGCACCAGGTCGGCTATGAAGGGCCAAAGTCTGCGCAGACCAGTACCAAGGAGTATTACCAGTTAGCAACTCCCTGGAACCATACGAATATCACCTATCAAATCGTCAACACGCCACCGAAGTTGAACGGGCAGGACGTTCGGGCGGTCATCGCGCAGGCTTTCCAAGGCTGGGCCAATGTAACCCCGCTGAAGTTTACTGAAACCTCAGGCCAGGCGGATATTACAGTGGATTTTCAGTCCATTGATGGCCCTCTGAACATTCTGGGCGAAACTTGTATGTTGCCCGATCCGTGTGGCGGTCAGGTAACTTTCGATAGTGATGAAAACTGGACTCTGGGTGCGCCGCAGGGCGACCAGACGATCTCGCTGCTGGGTGTTGCCAGCCACGAACTGGGCCATGCAATTGGAATGCTGCACACCACGGACGCGAACGCGCTGATGTATCCTGAATACAGTCCGTATGTTTTGCAGCCAACAGCGGACGACATTGCGGGTGTCCAGCGCCTGTATGGCCCGGGCGCGGGCCGCGTGTCGAATCCAACCGTTATCCCTGGACTGCCCAATGTAACGGCGATGCCAGCGGGTCAGATGCAGGTAAGCGGCCAGTTGGACAATACGAAGTTTGTCCACTTCTGGGACTTCGATGTGCAGGCAGGGGACACCGTCACGATCACCATGCGCGCCTCGGCGGGCGACCTTGACCCGTTCCTGATCATCGTTGATGCGAACAACCATGTCATTGCCTACGACGACGACAGCGGCGGCGGAAAAGATGCCCAGGTGCGGAATCTAAAATTCTCGCAAGGTGGGACGTATAGCGTCGCAGCGACTCGTTTTAGTCAGGCCCAGGGCAATACAACGGGTACCTATACCCTCAGTATTCAATACGGCCCATGAAGTAACTCACCTCACGCAGAGGGGTCACTTGCCCCTCTATCCCCAGCCCTTGTATCTTTCCCCCAGACCATCCTTCCCGCGAAAGCGCTGTTTGGCTTTCGTGGGAGGGTCTTGCGTGGGCACAGCGGAATCACTCTGGAAGTTCCTCTCCCCGCTTGCGTGGCTACGGTATCGTCGTTGCTGACGATGTTTAGATTCTTGCGCCGTCCTCAGTAAATCCCTGGACAGCCGGCAAAATCCTTCTAAAGGATGACTCAAAAATCCATCCAAAGCAGGGCGTCAGCAGGGCAATCAAGCCTTATACTACGAGTTCATTGCACAGACTCCGAACGACAAGATTGATGGGTGGCAAAAAGTCACCAGCACATCGCATCAACGTCCGGTCGGCTGCCTCGCGCGTCAGGCTCAACTATCTGCTACGACTTGGCACACCAAGCCGCTTTTTTCACAACAAACTCTGGATTTGGTGATGGGTTTCACTGCCCTCTCCTACGCTCACCAAGCCTGTTCTGGTGCTTTCCCAATGCTCGGTTGAGACAATCCTCACAAAGGAGGAAAAAATGTTGACCAAGTCTGTTCTTTCGCGACTGACCTTGCGGTTCGTTCTGGTTGGGTCAGTCATCGCGACACTTTTAGCGATGGGTGTTATGCCCGTCCAGGCCGCTACTGCGCCGAACATGGGCGCACTTGGGCCGTGCGCTGTTCTGGCTGGGCAACACATCTTCAGCGCCGGTACGTCAGTTGTCACGGGCAACCTGTGTCTGTCACCGGGACCCTTGACCCAAATCACGTTCCCGACCCCCCCTAACGTGCTTAATGGTACCAGGCACGCGGCAGACGGCCCGGCACTAGCAGCGCAGGCCAGTTGGATTAGCGCCAATGGCTTCCTGTCAGCCCAGCCTGGAGCAACTCCCAAAGGCAAGCTAGGGACTGGGACATCAGCGTCAATTGCCCCCGGCATATATGACATAACCGGAATAGGTGGCGCGGTAACACTACAGGGTGCAGGCGTATATATTTTCCGCGGAAGTAACCTGCTTTTCGACGCCGGTACGAACATGATCCTGGCAGGTGGCGCGAGCGCCTGTAATGTATTCTGGCAAGATGCATCGAGCACGACGGTAAATTCAACAGCCAATATCGTCGGCAATATTTTCGCCGTGACAAGCATCGTCTTGAAGAGTGGAGCCAATCTGCGCGGTAGGGCGCTGGCGCAGAATGCGGATGTTAC
>DATGFK010000772.1:0-5029 GCA_035309185.1 Aggregatilineales bacterium | reverse complement strand
GAAGAAATCTCCGAACCCGCTGATGACCCCTCTATCTCCCAGCCCCTTTCCTCCACGCAAGCCGAGGGAAAGGGGAGCCAGATCGAGGAACCCACAGGTTCCCCCTCTCCTGCTGTTTGGGAAGGGGAGCCAGGGGGTGAGGTTAACCCCACTGAGGCGGTGACTGCTGAAGTAGCGGAGCCTATGGAAGCGCCCGCCGACGATGTTGAACAGGACGAGTCGGCGCAGGACGCGCCACCGGAGCCGCCGGAACCACCGATCGCGCAGATGTCCCTGTTCTAACGCCTTCAATCCTTGACCAGTTGATGCAGGGAGGAGACATGACCGAGATGCCCGTCGCGGAGCATCCAGCCTTGCTGGTGATGGATGTGCAGCGTGGAATCGTGGAACGCTTTGGAAACGATTCGGGATTGTTGGATCGGATTGGCACGGCAATCGCCGCAGCCAGGGCAGCAGCAATCCCCGTGATATACGTGATAATTCGCTTCCGAGAGGGCTACCCGGAAATCAATCCGCGCAACCGCAGTTTTTCAGCGGCCCGGCAGGCTGGGAGGGTCTTCGGCGAGAACGATCCGGCCACCGAAATCCATCCGGCAATTGCTCCACAGCGAGGAGATATTGTCGTCACGAAGCGTCGGGTCAGCGCGTTTGCCGGGAGCGACCTGGATGTTGTGCTACGGGCGCAAGGCATTGATAGCCTGATTCTCAGCGGCATTGCGACGAGTGGCGTGGTACTTTCGACGCTGCGTTACGCTGCCGACATGGACTACCGCCTGAGCGTACTTTCGGACTGTTGCGCGGACAGTGACGCGGAAGTCCACCGGGTACTGATGGAAAAGGTCTTTCCACGTCAGGCGACGATCCTCACAGTGGACGAATGGCACGCTGCCATCCAAACGGCGGAAAAGCACTAAGACGAGCACTTTACCGAGGCATAAATGAAGATCGGAATCATTGGCGGTGGGATAGCCGGGTTAACTGCGGCATGGCTGCTGCAAGGCCATCATGAAGTTACCCTGTTTGAAAAACAAGATCGGCTGGGAGGACACGCGGACACCGTCGAAGTGGAGCAGGATGGTGTAGTGTTCCCTATAGATGCCGGTTTTGAATTCTTTTACGATGCGCTTTTTCCCCGCTTCAATCGTCTACTAGCCCTAGTTGGGGCACAGACGCGCACGTATAACGCTTCAGTAACAATCTATGATACAGCGCATGGACGAACTACGCTGATTCCGCCGTTCAACCGGCAAAGGATCTTGTGGTCGGCATATAATCCGCGTGCTCTCGCGGATTTGGCGACATTCCAGAGCGTGATTCTACGTTCCATCCCCCTCATCGAGAACGAAGATCCGTTTATCACGCTTGAGCAGCACCTCAACTCGCTGCATTTACCGCGAGCTTTTCTGCGCGATTTTCTCTATCCATTTCTTCTGGCAGAATGGTGCGTCGAGCTTGAGGAGTTTAAGACGTTCTCTGCGTACAACATCATGAAATACATCGTAACTGCCCGCCCGCGCAGCATCCCGCCAATCATCACCGCAAGCGAGGTAATCGGCGGGATGCAAACCTATCTGTCCGGATTGCGTCGGCAACTTTCGCTGACCAGGATTATCCTGAACGCGGATGTTGCCCACCTTTCGCACGCCGATAAGGAGTATACGGTTCATGATGCAACGAGTGGCAACTATGAGTGCGAGCATTTGATTCTGGCAACCAACGCGACACAGGCCAGTACACTCCTGAAGCCGTTTTCGTGGACAGAAAAGCGTCGCACGGAACTGAACAGGATCGTTTATTTCAAGACGTCAATCGCCGTTCACGGAGATCCTACGCTAATGCCATCGAATCCGGATCACTGGTCAGTTATCAACACACGCTTTGAGAACACGCACAGTTCTAACACCATCTATAAGAAGTGGCGCAGCAAATATCCCATCTTCCGAAGCTGGGTTACGTACGACGCCGAAATGCCGTCTCCGCTTTATCATCTGCGTACTTATGATCACCCCAAGGTGAACGGCGATTATTTCCTGGCGCAGAAGAATCTGAAAAGCCAGCAGGGGGAGGACAACCTCTGGCTGGCTGGATTGTATATGTATGATATTGACTGTCACGAAAGCGCACTGCTATCGGCTGTAAAGGTTGTTCAAAAGCTCGATCTCCAGTCCGAGAATCTGCGCTTGTTACTTGAATAAGGTGAATTCGGGATAAAGGATTACGATATTTTCTGACCCGCAGCCCAAACACCTCTCTTGTTGGGCGAGGGGCTTCAGAGTCGCCTTTTCCCCTTCTCCGTCGAGAAAAGGGGCAGGGGATTCGGAGACTCCTCTTTTACCGCCCATCCCTGGCTCCGTGTTACAATCGCCGTATGCTCCTGTTACCCGACTTTCGCGTCAGGCAGCGCGATTTCTTGCTCGAAATATCGCGCGCATTAACCTCGCAGCTAAACCTGGACGAGGTTTTGAAACTGATCCTCCAGGCGGCAGCGTCTATGCTTGGGGGCAGCGTCGGTCTGATCGCGCTTCGCCAGGACGACGAAGATAGTTTTCATGCCCTAGCCAGCATTGGCGTTGATCCGGAACTCATCCCGCTTTTCGATCCGCTGCTGGAATACCTGGCGCGCAACACGGACGACGATTTCAAAACCGATGAATTGAATGTGAAAATCCGGCGGCTGGCCCGTCGCCTGGACATCCACATGCGGCAGGCCATCGCTCTGCCGATGGTCATGCGCGGCAGCACCGTCGGCGTGATCCTGGTCTTTCGTGCCTACGCGGGTACGTCTTCGCCCAATGATCGCCTGCTGCTGCAAAGTTTCGCGGATCAGGCGGCTATCGCCGTGCATAACGCGCAGCTATACCAGTCGGTCAACCAGGAGCAGCAGCGCCTGGCAGCTATCCTCGATCACAGCGCCGACGGCGTGATGATCCTCGACGAAGGCCAGCGCATTTTACGCTTCAACAAGGCGCTGGGCCGGATGCTCGGCTGGCCGCCAGCGGAGGCCATCGGCCAATCGCACGGCGTGGTGATCCACTGGGAACACGTTGACCAGGGCCAATCGCTGGAAGACGCCCTTGCCGCAGGCTGGCCCAGGCCCTGGCGCGACGACGAACCCCCGGACAGCCTGTACGTCGAGGGCGACGTGCTGCGCCCGGACGGCTCGCGCATCAGCCTGGGCATTACCTACGCACCGCTGCTAGATGAGCAAGGCGCGCTCAACAACGTGATCGCCAGTGTGCGGGACATCACTCACTTCCGGCAGGCCGAGGAGATGAAATCTACTTTTATCTCGGTAGTCTCGCATGAACTGAAGACGCCGGTAGCGCTCATCAAGGGCTATGCCGGGACGCTGCGCCGCAAGGATGCGCGTTGGGACAGCGAGACGATCCAGCGCAGCCTGGAGGTGATCGAGGACGAAGCGGATCGCCTGGGCGAACTGATCGAAAACCTGCTGGCAGCCTCCAAGCTGCAAGCCGATGGGATGCGCCTGACCAACATTGGCGATGTAAACCTGGCGACGATTGCCGCGCATTCGGTAGAGCGCTTCCAGACGCAGACACCCATCCACAAACTTGTGCTCGACTTCCCACCGGATTTCCCATCGGTTCCCGGCGACGAGATGCGCCTGCGTCAGGTCATTGACAACCTGCTCGGCAATGCGATCAAATATTCGCCGAAAGGTGGCGAGGTGCGCATCAGCGGGGCCTTCGATGACCGGAGCGTGACGCTATCCGTAACCGATCATGGAGTCGGGCTGGCCCCGGACGAACAGGAGCGGATTTTCGAGCGGTTCTACCGCGTAGATGGCGCCCTCAGCCGCAAGACGCAGGGCACCGGCCTGGGCCTGTACCTGGCCCGCGCTGTCATCGAGGCGCACGGCGGCCAGATCTCCGTCGAGAGCCAGCCGGGCGTGGGATCGACCTTTAGTTTTACATTGCCCAGGGAATGAAACCGGGCATGAGGATGAGTTGAAGGGGAGTTTTAATGCAGCCTAGAGGCACACAAATCACGTGTCCAAACTGTCGTCAGCCATTTTCGGCAGTTCTCGAACAGATCATTGACGCCGGGAGAGACCCACAGGCCAAGGCACGGCTGCTGGCCGGGCGCACCAACCTTGTAACCTGCCCGCACTGCGGCTACCAGACCATGCTCGGTACGCCGCTGGTCTATCACGACGCATCGAAAGAACTGCTGCTGGTCTACATTCCAATGGAACTCAATCTGCCCCGCCAGGATCAGGAGCGCCTTATCGGCAGCATGACCAACGCGATTATCAACAACCTGCCGCAGGAGCAGCGCAAGGGCTATTTACTCACGCCCCGGACGATGCTGTCGCTGCAAGGGATGGTCGAGACGATCCTGGAAGCCGACGGGATCACGAAAGAAGTCATGGAGCAGCAGCGTGCCAAGATGCGCCTGGTCGAGACCTTCCTGCAAACCGATCCGGAGCAGCTTCCACAATTGATCCAGGAACACGACGCCGAGATTGACAACGAGTTCTTTGCCATCCTGGCTGCCACCGCCGAGGCTGCTCTGGCCGGGGGCCGCCGTGACCTGGCCGAACAGACCCTGGCGCTGCGTGAACGCATCCTGGAAGGTTCCACCACGGGCCAGCAGCTTTTGCAGCGGGCCGGGGAGCAAGAGGCCGCCATTCAGCGGGTTGCCAGTGCCCTGGACAGCCTGGGCGAGCGCGCTTCCTACGACGACCTGGTGACTCTGGTATTCCAACTGGCGCACGAAGGCGGCGGCGAATACTTGCAGGCCCTGGTTGGCCTCGCGCGTCCTATGCTGGATTACCAGTTCTTCCAGCGTCTGTCGGCACAGTTGGAAAACGCCGAAGGCGAAGACAGGCAATCCATTGAGGCGATTCGCGATTCACTGTTGCAACTGACCCAGGTCGTGGATCAGCAAAACGAGGAAGTGCTGCGGCAGGCAACGGATACCCTCCGCGCCATCGTTAACAGCGCCGACCTGGATGAAGCCATCCGCCAGCGATTGGAACTGCTCGACGAGACGTTCATGGTCGTAC
>DATGFK010000771.1:0-3898 GCA_035309185.1 Aggregatilineales bacterium | reverse complement strand
GTGGAGACCGAGGCGGGGTCGCAGAACCTGACCTACGATCACCTTGTCTATGCCCTGGGCAGCGCCGTCGAAAGCGACAGCGTGCCGGGCGTCAGCCAGTACGCCTACAGCATGACTCCGCAGGGGCCGCGCTCGGCGGAGACTTTGCGTGAAGTCCTACCCGCGCTGGCAAAGACCGGTGGGCGTGTCGTCGTGGCAGGCGGCGGCCTGACGGGGATCGAATGCGCGGCGCAGATCAAGGGAGTCTATCCGGCCTTGCAGGTCAGTATTGTCACCGAGGGCGACTGCGGGGTATTCCCCAGTCGCGATGTGCAGGACTACATGCGCGATTCGCTGCGCCGCCAGGATGTTCAGGTATATGAGAATCGGCAGGTGACGGCGCTCACTGCGCATGAATTGCGCCTGGCGGATGGCAGCGCAATGCCCTACGATGTGTGCGTGTGGGCGGCGGGCTTCCACGGACTGCCACTGGCTGCCGAGGCTGGCATCGCTACGAACGAGCGGGGACGCATCCTGGTCGATCCGTATCTGCGCTCGGTGAGCTTCCCGGACATCTTCGCCGTGGGCGACGCGGCGCTGCCGACCGGGCCCATCGGCGCTCCGCCGCGCATGTCCGCCGTCTTCGCTCTTACGACGGGCGCGCACGTGGGTGACAATCTCAGCCGAACGATCAACGGAAAGCCGCAAAAGCCATTTGGATTTTCGACCTTCGGACAGGCTGTTGCCCTGGGGCCGGACAACGCCATCGGCTTCAACACCTTCCCCAATGACCGGCCCGTGTGGCCGCGCTTTCGCGGCAAATTCGCTGCCAACCTGCGATCCTTTTTCGCCAGTCTCCTCATGTTCCTATTTGTCATGGAGCGGCGCGTACCCGGCTCTTTCTTCTGGTTTGGGAAGAACCGGCACGTCCCGGTCAGTGCAGCCTCGCCCCTGAAGGCAAAGTCTCAGCAAACGGCGTGAGAGGACGATCAAAAGCTGCGCCGGAGATATAGGCTCACACCATTGACGCCACGGCAATACGACGTTATTGTCGTGGCGGGAGTGTTTGGGTTCTGGTGAATCCCCCAATCTTCAAAATTGGTGGCAGGGCGCAAATAGCGCGCTGTGGTAGGTTCGATTCCTATACATTCCCGTTCATTTAATAGCTCAGGTAATCAGGCGACTTCAAAATGCCTTGAATCACCTGGAAAACGGGATCGTCGGGCCAGCGCTGGAAGTCTTTCGCAACGTTATCGAGGAGCGCCTGCCGATCTGTTTCTTTGTTGGTTACGGCAGCACGAGTGGGGTCCCATGCGTATTTATCATACAGGTCGCGCCGATCCGCTGGGGCGAGCGCCAGCATTCGGTCATGGGCGTTCTTCATAGCCGGATCATCTGGGGAAACTCCGCATTGTCGCGATCCATCCGCGCCCGCAGCCGATATCCGATACAGGGCCAGCGCATATTGGAACCAGGCGGCAGCTGAATCGGGTGACTGCGCTACCGCCTGGCGGGCATCCAGCCAGGCATTCCAGCGGTCAGGCTCCACAACGCAGATGGTAATATTGTTGAGCTTCGTAGGTTTCAAATCCGTAAAATGCCAGGAGATCTGGTCGCCATTGACCTGATAGCCATTCTGCCACGATTCCACGGCGGCATTCACAAAGCTAACCTGATATGGCAGTTTGAAAGTGACCGTACCTTCGCCAATGGTGTCATTCCAGCCCGCGCCGGTTTGCAGGATATAGGTAAAATCCCCGACGGGGCGCGTCTCTGCAACTGGAAACAGGGTATAGGTGACCCGGACAAGAACATCCTTGCCAACCGGAAAGGTCACCGGCCAGGTGGCCCACGGAACGTGGTTATACCACTCCGTGTCTGTAGCCATGTTGGATGAGAAGGGATCGAGGCCATCCCCCGCTACCGTTGCTGACGGATCGCGGGGCGGCTGCTTGGTGCTCGTTGCGGGCTGCCCATTCACCCACGCGGCAAAGTCGCTGATGTCGAGATTGACCACGCCGGTTGGATAACCGGACTCCCATGCGTCGCCCAGGGGAAACCAGACGGCAAACGCTTCGTCCTGTGTTCCCAAATTGCGCAGGGTAAACGTGGCCTCCACCGTCGCATCCATCCAGGGCCAGATATCATGAGCCGCTTCGACGAAAGCGTTGTCATCGAATACATTCTTGGTGGTACCGCCGGACAGTGCATTGACCGTCACCGTCACCGTCTCGGAGACCATACGCACCTTCGTGGGCACCGTCGGGCCAATGCCCGAACCCGGCGCAAACGGCGGCGGCGCCCCGTCGGCCCGTAGTTTGGTCACGGGATGCGCCGTCAAGAGACAACACACGACAATCAGCAGAAAAGGAATGACTCGTTGAGATTTCATGCGACCGCCCTTCCCCTTGTCTACGGCTTCTGATTCGTGTAACTCAGAAAATCCGGCGACTGCAATATGTGCTGAACCAGCAGGAAAACCGGATCATCCGGCCACTGCTTAAAGTCGCTCGAAAGCATCGCCAGCAGTGCCGCTCGATCCTTATAGTAACCGGGTTTATAGGCTATCTTGCCGAGGAGATCCCCAGGCGTGCCCTGATGCAGCAGCCAGTTGGTGTATTTAACATACAGGTTCTGGCGATCCGCCGGGGCTAGCTGGTTCATCCTCGAAGAAAGGATACTGGTTACATCAAGCTCCAGGTCATTCGGGGCGCTGTCGCAATCATACGATCCATCCGCTCCCTGCTGGGATAGACGCTGTTCTGCCAGCGCGTACTGGAACCAGGTGGCGACTGAATCGGGTGACTTTTCCACGGCCCGGCGCGCATTCTGTGTCGCAGTCCAAATGTCCGGTTCTATGACACATATGGATATATTTTTGAGGGCCGTTGGTTTCAAATCCGTGAAATGCCAGGTGATCTGGTCGCCGCTGATCTGATAATCATATCCATCCAGCCAGCCTACGACGCCCACATTTTCGAAGCTAACGGGATAAGGCAGTTTAAGCGTTACTGTGCCATCGCCAAGCGTGTCTTTCCAGCCCGCGCTGGTTTGCAGGATATAGGTAAAGTCACCGCTTGGTCGAAATCCTCGCGGACTCTGGGTATAGGTGACCCGGATAAGGACATCTTTGCCAACCGGGAAGGTCACCGGCCAGGTGGCCCACGGAACATAGTTGTACCAATCTGGTTCAAGGGCGCTGCAACAGGTCAGGTCAACAGCCGGAGTTCCAGTAGGGTTGGCGGTGGCGCTCGCAGTGGCACTGGCGGTAGCGGTCTGGGCTGGTTGAGGTGTGGGCCTCGAAGCGTGGGGCGGTTGCGTGGTGATCGTTGCGGATTGTCGATTTACCCAGGCGGCGAAGTCGCCGATGGTCAGTTTCTGATCTGCGGCATCCTCCGAGTCAGTCAGCGGAAACCAGACGGCAAATGCTTCGTCCTCCCTTCCCAAATTGCGCAGGGTAAAGGTGGCCTCCACCGTCGCATTCATCCAGTTCTGGACGCCAATAGGATCGGCGTCAGGCGCAGTGGCAGGCGTAATGCCGGACAGCGGATGGACCGTGATAGTCACCGTCTCAGAGACCATGCGCACCTGCGTGGGGACTGTCGGGCCAATGCTTGAACCTTGCGGATACGGCGGCGGTGCTCCATCAGCCCGCAATGTTGTCAAAGGATGCATTATCAAAAGACAAGAGCCAATAATCAGCACAATGAGAACGACTCGTTGAAACTTCATCGGCCTTCCTTTCTCAACATATTAAAGGCGCTACGCTACGACCCTGGAATAGCGACAGTGGCAACTCCCAACCATTGTTTGACCAAACGTTACACGTAGCACATAAGCACGTTAAAAGCAAGCGGCATGTCGAGAATCGGTCTTCTCTGTTTCAAAGGGTCAAGAGCTTTGGCTAAGCGAAAATTGT
>DATGFK010000770.1:0-4164 GCA_035309185.1 Aggregatilineales bacterium | reverse complement strand
CCGCGCCGGATGGCTTCGGCAAAGGTACGACTCATTTCGTCTTTGGTTTCGGCCAGAGCCGCCTGCTGTTCGCGCGTGGCAGCTTCAACCTGCGCCCGGACACTTTGAGCCGCGCGACGCGTATCGGCCAGGGCTGTTTGTTGCTCGCGGACGCGGGCGCTGGCGACCAGCAGAACGTTGCGCCCGATCTGGATCGGCGTTTCGAGTTTCTGGCGCATCAGGGCCGAGTTGCCCAGCGTATCGGCCAGGTATCGCTCGATTGCGGCGAAGCCGCTGGCCTGCCATTGCGTTTCGTCACGCGGATCGTGCTGTCGGGCTTGGATGGCCTGCCGCGCGGAAATCATCCAGATCGGCGGGACGGAGCTTAGGTGAAGCTGGCTCTGCTCGGCAATAAAGGCCTTGAGCGTCTCCTGTTCGCCCGCTTCGAGCGTATCCACCTGGTTGACCAGGATAATCACACGCTTGCCATAGGCGCGCAATGACTGGATAGAGGCCACGCTGGCAGCGGACATGGCCTGCGTCGCCAGCATGACCAGCCACACCAGGTCGGCGCGGTGCAGGAAGCGCTGCGTAAGCGCGTCATGTTCCTTGAAGACCGAATCCAGTCCAGGCGTATCCACCAGGCTCAGGCGTTCCAGCATCGGCGCGGGATCAAACACCGTCTCCACATCACCCGCCTGCAAGCGCTGTTGAGTGGGGCCATATCTCAGGATGGCGATTTTGCCCGTCGTCGGCGTGGCTCCAACATCCAGCGCATCATGGCCGATCAGCGCGTTGACGATACTGGATTTGCCCGTATTGAAGGCGCCTACCAGCACAATCAGAAAAGGATGGTCGGCATGGAACAGGGCATCACGCGCCTGCTCCATCTGGTCTTCGGGCAGGCCATCCACGCGAGTCAAACTGTCCAGCAGGGCCGCAAGGGTGTCATGCTCCTTACGCCGCACGGATTCGTAGTCGGTTAGCGCTTTTGAGTTGGGTGCGAGCAAACGTGTCACCTGGCTATAGTTAGGTTATCCTAAGACGAGGCTAAGGCAGTCCCGCCGCTTCCCGCAGCGATCTGACCCCGGCGGCAATCCCTCCGGGCGCACGGAAGACCGAAGTTCCTGCGACCAGGACATTGCCACCCGCCTGGACGATCAGCCGGGTCGTTTCCGAGTCAACACCGCCGTCGAGTGCGATTTGCACATTCGGGTTGTCAATCTCGGCAGCCTCGGCAATTTCAATCACTTTGGGCAGCACGTCGGCCATAAAATGCTGACCGCCGAAGCCGGGGTGGACGCTCATCACCAGAACGCGATCCACTTCCTTCAGCAGCCCCTTGATTTTGTCGAAGGGCGTCTCCGGATTGATGGCAATGCCCGCCTGAAGATTCAAACCCTTGATCAGTCGAATCGTGCTGCGGAGATCGGGACAGGTTTCCACGTGGACGTTAAGCATTCCCGCACCTGCCAGTGCGAAAGCTTCCAGGTAACGCTCTGGTTTTTCAATCATGAGATGCACGTCGAGAAAGAGGTTTGTGAGTCCCCTCACAGCCTGGACAATCATAGGGCCAAAGGAGATATTCGGTACGAAATGTCCATCCATAATGTCCAGATGGAATAAATCTGCGCCGCCCGCTTCGGCCTCCTGAATCTGCTCGCCCAGCCGGGTAAAATCCGCCGCCAGGACGGATGCAGCAATCTTACAGCTTTTCGCCACAAATGCTCCTCTCTGGATACGCTGCGTGTGAGGACACCAGCCCCTAAGAGAATGTACGAAAAGCGCTGGCCTGTCAACCCCAAATCAAGTTGGAAAAAGCAACGTGAGGGCTTCTGCGGGGAGCATCATTTTCCCGGCGTGGACGAGCTGAACGGCTGAGGTGAGGCGATCCACGGGAATGGGCCACAATAGATAGGCCATCGCACCAGAGCGAAGCGCGGTCTGGATTTGCCAAACGTCCAGCTCATGGGCAATGACGACGATGGAACTTCCAGCGAATTTCGAATTGATCGTCTCGATGACAATCAGCGCCGACGGGAAATCTTCGACAATCTCAAGAAGTACCACGTGCGGCTTGAACTGGTCAAGCAGGCCGTAAAGCTCACAGCCATCGCTCGAATGCCCAAGCAGTTGTAGCTGCGGCATCATCTTTTGGCACTCAGACATCAGATCCCACAAAGCACTTGTGCCGGAAGTGATGATGCGAATCCTTTCCATAAGAAGTTGATCTCGTTGTTCAGCTTAAGCGCTCTTTATAAAAATTGTAGAGGGAATCCTGGCGATAATCTACTGACCTGGTGACCAGTATTTGAACTAACCTACCTGTTCGACTGGTCAGGTAAGCTCAACCGACTCAGGGGTCACCTGGCCTTACCTTTCCCTACGATTGTTCAGCGCAGTTTTGGCGTTTTAAGCGTGCGCTGGTAAAACAATAGCAGTCTCTCAGGGCCTTATATCGCGTTGCAATAGAAGACAGGAACCGTGAACGATCCTAATCCCCTCATGCCTACTGCCAACCCTGGCCGCATTCTTGTCACAGGCGGGACGGGCTTCCTGGGACGCAACCTGCTGCCGCTGCTGATTGCGCAGGGGTTTCAGGTGCGTGTGCTGACTCGCAATCCGGAAAAGTATCTCTGGCTGCATGGTCTAGGCGTAGAAGCCATCGCCGGGGATGTCCAGGACGAAGAAGCCGTCAACTGCGCGGTACGGGACTGCCGTTACGTCGTACACGCGGCTGGGCGTTTCAGTTTCTGGGGAAAACATGAACAATTTGAGCTTACCAATGTACAGGGCGCAGGCAACGTCATGCGCGCCGCGTCGCTGGCAGGCGTCGAGAAGTTCGTACACATTTCGACCATTGTCGTGGTAGGGACGCCGCTGCCCGACCGCATCGTGGACGAGACACATCCCACCAACCCCGTCGAACCCTATCAGCGCAGCAAATTGCAAGGCGAGCACCTGGCCCTTCAACACTTCCGCGATCACGGCTTGCCCGTCGTGATTCTCCGCCCTGGCGCGTTTTACGGCCCCTATGGGCGCTACGCCTTCAATCGCCTGTTCTTCGAGGACCCCCTCAAAGGGCTGCTGATTCAGATCAACAACGGCGCATTCGTCACTTTCCCGGCCTACATTGGCGACGTGGCCGACAGTATCATCGCCGCACTGCACAAAGGTAAGCCAGGTGAAGTCTATAACATTTGCGGTGAAACCCTGACCCACCACGAGGCGAATCACATCATCAGCGAAGAGGCAGGTATCACGCACTTCCGGGTCAACGTGCCGGGCTGGAGCATGGTCGCGCTGGCTTCCCTGTGGACAGCATTGAGCGAATACACGCGCGCCGAACCGTATTATCCGCTCAACCTGCGAGCCTACGTGTTCAACAATTGGCGTGTCAGCAGCGAGAAGGCCCGGCGTGACCTGGGCTTTCAGCCTATCTCGTTCCGCGAAGGGGCGCGCAAGACGCTGGAATGGTACCGGCAGGAAGGCATCTGGAAGCCAAAACGTCGCTGAACGAAGTACGCGATCAGCCCGCCTTGCTTCGGCCATACCGGCCTGAGCCTGCTTCGAGAAGTGATTGCGCAGCACGGGCGGCCAACCCTCCTTCATCAGCAAACAGCGCGTTGGCAGCACCTTTGGCTTCTGACTTCCCCTGCTTGACGCCCGTCATATTTCGACGATGATACGGCGCAACGGTGACTACTTGGTCTTTCCCTCGAAAATATCCCCTACAATGAGGGCGTTGGAGGGAAGCGACCATGCGTACGATGCTCAAAATACTGGTGGCAGTCGTCGGTGGACTCAGTCTGTGGGGGCTGACGGCGCGTTCTGTTCCAGCGATGGCCTGCGTTTTGCCTGAATTGCCCGTACAGAATTACGCGCTGCCTGCTGCGCTAAAACCGATCACCGCTGCGAATGGCGCCACGCTAAGGGAACTTGCTCATATTGGCGCTGGGAACCTGCGTGCCGCGCTCTGGTCCAGCGATTGCAAGAAACTCGCCATTGCCTCTGACAACGGCGTCTGGCTATACCGTTACCAGGTTCCCGGCCCAGAATTACTCAACTGGAACGGGCGGGGAGCCGAACAACTGGCCTTCAATCAGGATGGTAGCGATCTGGCCGTTATTGGCCCCGATCTTGGGGATATGCACGGCGAACCGTCAGTCGAATTGTGGAACGTGA
>DATGFK010000769.1:0-5729 GCA_035309185.1 Aggregatilineales bacterium | reverse complement strand
ATTGCAAACGCTTGGAAGGCCATGGGGAACGCAACAGATTGTCCGACGGCGCTTGCTGCTATTGACAGCGCGTTGCAGTTTGACGCTAACTTTCATCTCTTCGCGTTGCGCAACTTGAATTGGGATTTTGACGGTAATAAGCCTATTCCTACGCTCTACGACGACACGCCAATGGATGTCAAGTTCCCGGCACGGGACATTAGCACCATACACGACCCGGGTGTGATGCCGACTTTGGCTGTGGATGCTGCGCTAACGCCTCAGACAGTCGCGGATCCGCCAGTTGCGTATCCCGTTTCGGGCGACACGATACTATCGCTTCGGGCCCATTATTATGAATTCCAGGTCGCTCCTGAGGTTCGTCAGGTAACGTTTGATTTTTCCAAGTTGCAGCCTCGTGACTCGCTGGATATTGATGCGGTAGCCAAGATCAGCGGAAAGTGGAAGCTTCTTCCTCCAGTGACTACGACAAAGCTCAAATTCTGCCGTGACACGCCCGATCAGGACGTAAGTGATATCTACTTGGTTCTGAGCAACCACAATAAAGATGCTTCAAGGTTAATTACTGGCGAAACTGACGTAAGCTCACTGAAGGAAAGCTGCACTGGAACATGGAGTGGAACTCTTACCGTCGTGACGAAGGGAAACGGTAGTGTCACTAAATCGGGGTCGTCGGCACCTGGTGATACCTATACCGATTCAGGTAATATAAGCGATGCAATTACAGTGACAGTATTCAACGACACGGTCAATGAAACGCGACAAACTTCGCAAAATCTCTCCAGCCTTTTCCACGACCTGGGCATATGCCCAGGAGATACTACAGACGTATCAATGTGGAAAGCCTCTGGAGGGGGCGTACCCGATGACGACCTGCAAGTCCAATTGAACCTGGATGGCAGTTACACGATCTGGGTACCGTTTATTGGGGCCACAGGAACGTATATGCGGTCGGTCACGGATACCCGGGGGGGTGGCAAGCCGACTGACCTTTGCTATCACCCCGCTTCCGTCACATTCAGCGGAGCTTGGACAGGCTCCGACTCTCTCTCTTTGAATGGAGGGTATCGTCCGGTAACTGGCAAACTCGATCGAAACAACCCAAACAATCTTACTGGAACTATGTCTATCCCTGCGATCACTGGCGATTTTAGTTGGAATGAAACCCAGAGTCCATTGACCACCACAATCTCCTGGAATCTCACAAAGACCAAGTAGAGATACGGCAACGATTGATCCTGCTGGCGCCTCCGCCAAGCAGCAGCAGCGCAACACCGGCAATGATCCATCCGTTTCGAGGAGAGTCTGGCCGGGGCGGCATGTTCGCCCGCAGAATATACTCAATCAGCCAGTCTATTTCGTCTGCGATGGTTGCTAGCAAATCTGTTCGTTTGCGATATCGTTCCAACACGTAGAGGGCATTTTGCTGTGTTGTTGGTTTTTTGACGAAACTGCGGATGTCATCTAATAGGGCTTTTTGTTCAGGAGGCGAGAGTGCGACAGAAAAATCGATAATCTTATCAATCACCGTGGTCAGTAGATCAATCGGCGCGGATGGCCGGATCGGCGCGGGCGTTGGAATAATAGGCACGGGTTTCGGTCTAAGGTGATTCAGCGCCCGTACCAGGGATTGCAATGCCTCACTGCTTGTTATATCTTGAAATTTCACGGCTTGCATCAGCGCAACGTGCGAAGGAATCTGCTTGAAATCCACTGGGTGGATCATGACTGGCAGCATATAGCGGTTTATCGCCTGCGCGTATTTATATTCCAGGTCGCATGGGTACGAGTCAATGTATTCGGGACTCAGCGCGTAAATAAACACGCTGGCAGCATCAATGTCGTCGAGAATCTTGTCCCACCAGCGCTGTCCGGCAATAATTTGCTGATCGTAGAGGACGGTATCGCCCATATTGCTCAGCATTTTGGCTAATTGTTCAACCAGCGAGCGGTTCTTACTGCTGTAACTGATGAAGATGTTCATGCGAATACATCCTGTGGCACGCTGGGAATCTAGTACGCTGAAAAGTATACCTGCCTGCACGTTGGATGACTATTTCACAGCAATTAGTGAAGGCCCAATAGACGCTTTCGGGAGGTGCCAAAAACGAACGACGCCTATAATGGAGAGCAACAGCTTGGATTAACAAAGGTAGAACAATGATCCATATTGACGGCGCCACCTACTCTGTCGACATCGAGTGGGATAAGGATGGTCATCCTGTGTATTATCTGACCGGTCACGGCAAAATCATGACGGTAAAAGAGGTGCTGGAGATCATTGCCCGTGCTGTGCAGGCTGTTGAGGAAGGGTCTTTTCAACATGTCTGTGCGGTCTATAACGTGTTGGACATGACACACTTGCCACACCTGGCGCGCTTCATTCAGGGTGGAAACTGGCCGACCTCAGTGCGCACGGCGCACATCATCATTGCCACACAGGACAGGACTTTGCAGTTGGTCGCGTCGCTGGTTGCCGTGATGGGAACCAAACGGCTACGGACGATGGAGGTATGCCGAAGCCAGGAGGAGATTGCCCCAGCAGTCAAGCGCTGGCTGGCTCTGCCAGACCGCACCCGCGAGTACACGATCCAGGATATTTGAGGCCAGTAGGCAATCTTTACTCCGCACATTTTCATAAAGACCAGCAGACGACCCCGTTTAAGGGCGACTTCCCACGCTATAAATCATATGCCGTAGAGCGTTGAGATGGCAATCAGATTTCTCCTTCAGCGAGAGGAATCTTTCGTCGGATGCCACTGTTGCCCTCCCCCACTTCTTCTGATTCTCCTCCAGGTTGGGTGCAGCGCGCCAGCGGATCGGCGGGGTCGTGCGGTTGTTCAGCTCAGCGGGCGTTATGTTCGTCATGATCTCCCTCGCCAGGTTAAGCGCTTCGTTCCATTCGCTGTGGGCTATTTCAAGGATAAGTGCATCGTGCATGTCGAGCGCAACCCGCGAGCGCATGTGCCGCGCCCGGTAAGTCTCCGAGACCAGCACGAGCGCCCGCTTTAGCGCCTCGCCGACGCCGCCTTGACACAGAAAGTTCCAGGCCACAAAGGCAGACGGTACAGCTACGGGCCGCCCTGTCCAGAGTTTTAGGATACCTGTTTGTCTGGCCTCCCTCTTGGCCGCTTCGCGCGTCCGGGTCACGCTGGCAAAAGCCGCATCTTTGGCGCGCATGAGACGCTGGGCTTCGGCTGTCGAAACCCCGATGCTCTTCCCCAGTCTTTCTGCTCCCATGCCATAGGCCGTTCCATAAGTGATCTTCTTTGCCATGTTGCGCAGGCGCTTCCGCTCCGCGGCATCGGCGGCTTCCCACTCTTCGCCAAAATACTGCGACGCCATCGTCGAATGAAAGTCCTCTGCCGTGCAGGCGGCTGACAGATTGCTATCGCCTGAGATGAGCGCCGCCATGATGTTCTCGGCGTTGTTGTAGTCGATCTCGACCAGGCTAAAGCCCTCATCGCCGATGGCAACACCGGCCATTGCGGGCATTTTCCAGTTCTGCATGTGCGGGTTGCTCGAGGCCCGCCTACCGCTTTCGGTGGCGATGGTGAGGAGGCTGTGCAGGCGTCCGTCCAATACTGCGTGATCCAGTAATCCGCCCAGCGTGGACAGCAGCCAGTCGATCTCCATGTAGGCGGCCAGGTCTTTCAAGGATTCCGCAAAAGGGCTGCCTTCTTCTCTGTAAGATTCGATCACCTCAGAACGGGTACTCAAGTCCGACAGTTCGACCGCTGCGCCAGGATTGGCGCTCAGGCGGTGGCGACCGGCGCGTGTAAAGAAGGGCGAATCGTTTTCCCAACGCGGCAGCGGAATGCCTTTCGTGTGGTGCAGGTATTTGGCCCGCGCCTGCGAACTGCCGGGGGCTGCCAGGCCATCGGCCTGGAGTCGTTTGGCGAGAGTCGTGCGCTGCGCTCCCAGCTCCTGCAAGCGGCGTTCCACAAAGGGCACGTTCAAACGGATGCCGCGCGCTGCCATGCGGCAATACTCGCGCATTGCCCGGCATTCCCAATCGACGAGGGCCAGATCGCCAGGCAGGTCGCGCTGCTTCAGATAGATTTGCAGCGCCACCCTCGCGTCATCCTGGGTATAGCGGAGGGTATCGGCCAGAGCCAGCGTGTGCAAGCTGCTGCGCTTGCTCTTCATGGCCTGCTGTTCTTCCGAGAAAGGAATAGCCAGGGTGGAAGCGACGGCCAGGAGGCTGTAACTGGCGTTCACCGCCGGGTGCAGCAGTCGAGCCATAGACTGAGTATCCCAGATATGCTCTGGAACAGCGCCATCGGTGAGTTTGCTCAGTTGGCGAAAGTCGAAGACGGCGTTGTGGGCGATAAAGAGTGACTCTTGGGCAATCAACGTCTTGAGAAAAGCCAGAATGCGAGGCTCGAACGGAGCCGCCAGGGCGGTTGTCGCAGTGCCATCGCCTTCCATCCAGGCCAGGGCAATCACGGTCAGATCGGCAGGATAGGTTAGACCATAATCGACTTTCGGCCCGTGGCCCGGCCAGCGCGTTTCGGTTTCCAGGTCCAACGCGACGACCTGCGCTTTCCGGCAGCGCTCTAAAGCGTCAAAATCAGGCTCAACAGACTCCTGGAACAGGGAGAGCTGCATAGCTATAATGCGTACCTATACTTACAGGCGACGGTGAGTCAATTGTAGCTCGTTTGTTCGGAGGTTGGACCGTTGTACTGCTTAGCGCCTCCCCTATGCCCAGACTGCTCTCGGCAAAAGGCACGCTTCAAAGGCCGATTGACGCTCGCTCTACACCAAAGGGTCGTTTCTGGAGACTATGATGGAAAAACCTCGCGTCACCCTTGCTGACGTGGCGAAACTTGCCAACGTTTCCAAAATGAGTGTTTCGCGGGTCCTGAATGACCAGGGCGGTGTCTCGGAAAACACGCGCCTGCGTATCCAGGAGGCTGTCAAGCAACTCGGCTACATTCCCACGCTTGGCTTACGCTCTCACCCGGGCTGGTCGAGTCTGATCGCCTTACTGGTTCCCGACATTACCACCAGCTACATGGGGGAAATCTTGCGCGGCGTCTCTGGCGCTGCGGAGCGGCTCAATTGCGGCCTCATGCTGTATACGCAAGGATCAACCGGCCATACGGAGCGCACCAGCTACTACCTCTCATTGTTTAGTAACACCCTGGTGGACGGGGTACTGCTGGTTGTTCCCCTTCATTATGAGGTGATCGTCAGCGATCTGAAGGCGCACGACCTGCCCTACGTGATCATTGATCACCAGGGCGACACGCAGAATGAGCCAAGTGTCACCGCGACCAATCGCAAGGGCATCCTTGAAGCGATGCGCTACCTGTTCGCTCTTGGACATCGTCGGATTGGCTTTATCACCGGACGCATGGATATTACCTGTTCGCACGAGCGCTTGCAGGGGTACCGGGACGCTCTGACTGAAGTTGGCTTACCCTTCGATGAGGAGTTGGTGCGAGAAGGCGATTTTAGCCAAAGCGTAGGTTTTCGAGAAGGGCAGGTCTTGCTCGAACTGCCAGAGAGGCCCAGCGCAATCGTCGCTTCCAATGACGTGATGGCTTTCGGCGTCATGGACGCCGCCAAAGCCGCCGCCTTAACTATCGGTCAGGACATTTCGATCTCCGGGTTCGACGATGTGCCGATGGCGTCGCAGTGCTATCCTCCCCTGACAACCGTCCGCCAGCCGATGGCGGCCATGGGTGAGACGGCTCTTGAGCTTCTGGTCACGTTGTTGG
>DATGFK010000768.1:0-3642 GCA_035309185.1 Aggregatilineales bacterium | reverse complement strand
ACGGCAGCGGTTTTTCGCCCCAAACGCTCATCATCACTGCCACGACGTTACGAATGTCACTGTCATCTTCGACGAGCAACCAGGTCACTGCATCCTCCACGCCCTCACCGGGCTGCGTCTATCCGAAATGCACCTTACGTTTGTGCTGCGAAACATAAGAAGATCGTACCCACTGTTTCTCATGAACACAAGCCAATTCAGACAGGAAATCTATCCTGCTACCTATTCTAACAGAGGTCCGCAAGCCCGAAGTGGCTTCAGCACATACGCGCCAACGAAGCCGACAATCAAACACTTCGCCTCACTGTACTGTGCTCGTCCAGCCGGGCGTTTGTCCACTCTGGGAAACGCTGTCCAGCGACCAGTGACCGGAACTGTCTTTGGTGAATGTATAGGTCATCTCCACAGAATAGGGGCCACGTTCACCGATTCGCGGGCCATCGCTGCTTTCGTCGGCGCCGTCGTTATGTAGTTCGCCGTGCCAGGTTTCATCGACGACGAGACTTAAAGTATGCGAATCAGGTGATTTGATCGTCCGAAAGTTGAGGCCGAGCAACTGGCGGCCCTCAAATTGGTGCGCCCGCGCCAATGGCACTAACTCGGAGGCCAGATATTTATCGGCGTCGCTGGCACTGCTGCCTAGTTGAGCATACTGAGCATAGGAGGCGATAGGGCTATCCCACAAAGCGCGGACGAGACCGCTGCGGTAGGTCTGGATGGCCGCAAGGAGGGAGGGGTCTAGCGCATCTTGCGCGAGAAAGGTAAATGTCCAGCCCGGTAGAGCCGGGGGTTTGTTGCTACTTAGCGCCTGCTCCCAGGAGTCGTCCGAGAATCGCTGCTGCCCGGAGCGGATAAGCTCGTAGTAACTGTCCGCGATACCATGAGCCAGGATCAGTTTGCCATCCAGGGGAACGACCACATATTCATCGGTCAGGGAGCCGGTACCTATTTGCAAGACCCGATTCTGTGAAGGATCGGTCGCCAGGTCGAAGATTACCGGCTGCGAAGATGAAACCTGGGCAGCCTGGAGCAGACTTTCCAGGTCGTCGCCGTAAGCTGCCAGCCGGGCCTGCTCGTCGGAGGGAAGGGGCTGGCCCTTGAGTTCAAGCACGGAGTCGGCTTGCAGGCGCCGGGCCACGTCAGTCAACTGCTGTAGAACCGATGCGTTGCTGGACGACAGATAGCCACGCGATGCGAGTCCTGTCTGGATCATCTCGGCCAGGGCAGCAAGCCGTGCCCAGACTTGCGGTTGAGGCTCGACGTAATTCTGGGGACTCCGAGGAAGCAGCGGCTGACCTTTTGTGCCATTCCGAGCGGGGCTGGCTGAAGGCTGATTTGAAGCAGTTGGCCCGGCAAGTGCCTGTTGGCCCGGCGGCGCGTCGTGCTTTCGCTGCACGTAGCGGGCAAGCGTGCTGAACAGGTTGCGATCCAGGTAGGGCTGATTGAGCATGAAGCCTGGGTAGCCAGCGGGCGCAGGCTGATTAAGCGCCCTGGCAATGTCCAGCCATGCGCCATCCAGGGTTCCGGTCAGGTCATTATCGTCCAGCGCTCCGATTTCCACACGGACTTTGTTCATCTGCTCCGGATAATTCAGATAGGCTAACGCTCCCTGTTTATCCAAAATCTGTAAAGCGCGGTCAGAACCGAGCGCGCTGATGACATCCAGGGGCATGGGGAGGGTACGCGGCTGCTTTGTCGTTCCTACGTTCAGCTCGGTCAACTGTGCGAAGACGTAATCGTCCCAGGCGAAGGGTGGGCCGAACAGGCGCAACCCCTGGCGCTGCGTGAAGTTATCTGACGTATCGCTAGTGACCGTGCTTATCCCGCGCGTACGCGGCTGTCCTACGGCAATGCTCGTGAAGGCGTCAATGCCTTTGGCCTGCACCACCCTGCTATCGGCGTTCGGCCCATAAACTTGATCGATCAGGGCCAGGTACTGCGAAAGGGTTGACGTATCAGATTGGCCGGTGAAGAAGGCCAAAGTCTGGTAAAGATCGTCCCAGGCCGTAGGGCCAGGCTTGCCATTCACCTTTGCGGCGCGCACGGCGAGGCTCAAGAGCAGCGCCGATTGCGTTTCTTCGGCATTGTCCAGGTGAAAGATCATACGCCCGTCATAAGTCAGCAGGCGGAAATAGGTCTGCAACGAATCGCTGGCCGCGTAATGTCCCGATGGCGCATACTGAGTCCAGTCCTCGCCGTTGGGGAGATTAGGAAAGACAGCACTGGTGCCAACTCCGTTTGCGGAGCGAATATTGGCGACTTCCGCATTGACCAGGTCGGCGGCGTAGGCAGGTACATTGGCTTCCGGGTCAGCCAACCGCGCCCCAACGGCCACAAAAGCCACCGTCCGGCGCGCCGCATCTTCCCAGGAGGAACCTTTCACCTGCTGGTAGATGGTGTCGCATGAAACGAGCAACTGCTCGTGCAGGGTTCTTAAGGCGGGCAGCAAAGCATGTTCTTCGGTAGTGCTTTGGAGGCGTGATAACACCCGGTTGGCAGTGTCCAGGAGGGAATCTGTCGTAATGAACAAGGGATCGTTGGCTGAGCGAGCAGCCTGGTACGCCGCGTAAAATTCCTGGAAATTGCCAGGACTGACCACGAAACCATTGCTCTGGATCAATTTCAACTGAGAGTCACTCAAAGGCTGCGTCAACATCACATTGCCGAAATCGGGCGCAATGGCGTAAGCGGGCACGTTGGCGCTTGAGTCAATCGAGCCAATGGTGAATGGCGCGAAGCTTTTGTCGGGGCGAGGAGCGACGACGGGCGGCAGCGTCGGCGGTACAGCGGACGTTGCCGACATACTAGGAGTCGCAGCGGAGACGGGACCGAAGCCATTGAGCGGCTCTACGAAGTAGCCGCTGCTATCGCCTTCAGCCAGCCAACCCAGCAGGCTGCCGTTGACGACCTGCCACCACCACAGACCATCCTTGCACTTTGGCCCGCTGACCACCTGGAAGTTGCCATCGGGAAGAATCTGGCCCACGAGCGGGCTGCTCTTACCGGGCGCCTCCCGCAAGCGCACCGGGACAGCGGCCTGCCCCTCCGTCGTCGGCGTGAGCTGGCCTTTAATGCCCACCGCCAGACGCGGAACAGGGGCCGCCGTGCATTGGGGCTGGCCTTGCCCGGACTCTCCTTTTACGGCATCAGTCTGAACTCCAATCATCAGAAATGCGGTAATCATCACGATACAGCCGAAATGTCTAACGCTCAGGTTTGGAACCCTCCATTCAAGCACCCTGCCCGTTAGATTTTGCACAGATTCCGTTTTTGGGCCAATAGGGCAGAATCTTCAGGATTGCGAATTGATTTTACAGGGCGCAACCATTATAATGAGGCGGTATTGAGGGCCAGTTGAGGCCATTTATCAAGGTATATTTGCAATGATCCTCATAATACATCACCTGATCTGTCGTTTGCCGTAGTCCGGTTGCTTACCCCGATAACGTTTCGCACTTTGCGCCGTGTGGAAGCCTGGTCTTCTCGCGGCGTTTTCTTTCACAGCATAGTCTGAAATTAGACGACGAAAGCGGTAGAACCATGAATGAAAAATCGGCGTTGCTGCTTGAACTGCCGAAAATATTGGACAAAATCTCAAAGTATGCCACGTTCTCGGCAGGGGAAAGCCTGATCCGGGAATTG
>DATGFK010000767.1:0-7680 GCA_035309185.1 Aggregatilineales bacterium | reverse complement strand
ACCCATCCACCATCTGGCAAGCTACCCTCTCGGCCTTTACCCTGCCATTGCCGGGCGGAACCACCACCGACAAAACTAAACTGACCTTGTTCCCGAAGGGCAGCAAATTTGCCGCCGTGACCTATAACCTCGGTGGCTTCTACATCAGCGCGAATGCCGCTAACCCCGATGCGTGTTACCGCTTTATCAGCAAGGCCGCGCTTACCCCTGCGCTGTTCTCGGCCATGCCAGCGCGAAAATCGTTACTGAACGATCCCACTTTGAGCGCCACTCAAAGTACCGACGCCGTTGCGCTCTATAAGCAGATCGCGACTCTTCTGGACGATCCCAATACACTGACGTTCGCCGGGTTCTCGCTGGGTTCAAGCGGCCTGCAATCCGCGCCGTTGATCCCGGAATTGGAATTGTTTGAAGCCCTCGATAACGTGATCGTCAAGAATGCAGATCTCCAGGCATCGCTCAAGAGCGCCGAGACAAGTGCGAAGGCCTTCCAGGAGTGCGCTGCCCAGTTGCCTCCCCTGGATGCCAGTAGCGTCACCCAGCAGCAGCTCTATTTCAATGCTTTCAAGGACTGCGCAACACGGGCTGATCCTGTTCTGGCGCCGTTCTTCGCGGGGGTCAAGGCCAGTTAGCGGGCTTCTGAGTGCTCACGAGCGGTCAGGCAAATCCAGGCCGCTCGTGTCGTGATTCTTGACTTGAGTTCCTGGCGAAGAGCAGTCTATTCATAGCTTCTTCACACTTTGCAGCCATCATCTATTCGATTTGTGCGCTAAGATCGGTCTCGTCGCGATTTTCCTTCAGCCTATTGACAAAACTAGAAACTGAGTGTATAGGTTATTGAAGCGGGTGGTCTGAAACTAAGAAACGCCCCCTGATAGCAGACTGTCATGTACCGACTTTTTGATTCCTTGCAGCTTGCGTTTGAACGCTTATGGAACCACCGTGTCCTGGTCTTCTGGGCGCTGGTCGGTTTGACAGCTGCAACAACTCTTGCATTGAGCCTGCCGCTCTACGTAGATGCGGTGGATACGCGCCTGCTGGCCTCGCGCCTGACTCAGCCTCCCTACGCCTTCCGCTTCCGCTACCTGGGCAGTTGGAAAGGCAACATCCAAGCTGCCGACGTGAACGGCGCGACATCTGCTATCGAACAGGGCTTTGTGGGCGCAATCGGCTTGCCCACGCAAAAGATCGTGACCTACAGTCGCGGCGGGGCGTGGACTACACGGCTGAGCACGAACAAGCCACTTGGCGCGTTTAGCATCGGCTCGCTGGACGGCGCACAGTCGCAAATGCTGATCACGATGGGCAAGTGGCCCCCGGCTCCCGTACAGCCGAACGATCCAATCCCGGTGCTGCTCAGCGAAAACATGATGGGCACGATGGGGGTACAGGTTGGCGACAGTCTGACCAGCACCACGCCAACCGGCAAAACGGTTGCTATGAAAGTCGCCGCAATCTGGCGGCCAATCAATGCCAACGACCCCGCCTGGATCTTTACACCCAAGTTTTTTAATGAGATCCTGCTGGTGCAGCCTCCTGATCTGTCGAAGGCGCTGGCGGGTGTTGACAAGCCCGTTGAGGAAAGCGCCTGGTACGTGGTCTTCGATGGCTCCCAGATCCGAACGTCGGACGTGGGCGGATTGTTGGGGCGCATCGTGGATGGAAACCGTGATGTCGCCAATGTGCTGCCTGGAATCCAGATGGATGCGTCACCGGTTGATGGACTGACGCAATTCAGTAATGAGGTTACGCAATTAACCGAGCAGTTGATCATTATGATCCTGCCGGTTGCTGGGCTGGTGCTGTATTTCGTGGCAATGGTAGCCGGGTTACTGGTGAACCGCCAGCAGACGGAAGACGTGACCCTGCGCAGCCGGGGTATGGCCCGGCGAGGCATCCTGGGCATTCATTTGCTCATGTGGCTGATCCTGGCAACGATAGCTTTCCTCGTCGGCATGGCACTTTCGCCCGGTGTAGTGCGGCTCGTTGGACAGACGACCTCGTTCTTACGCTTCGATAACACTGATGCGCCGCTGGTCGTAACCTTTACCCCGCAGGCGATGCTGGCGGGCATCCTGACAGCACTGCTGGCAGCCAGCACCGGGCTGTACACCGCCTGGCGGACGACTCGCCAGACGATCACAAGCCTCAAGCAGCAGTCGGCTCGCGCGACGTCCGCCTGGTGGCAGCGTATCTACCTCGATGTGATACTCCTCGTCCCGGCCTATTACGTGCTGTTTATGTTAACGAAGCAGGGCGGCCTGGTCAGCACTGCCGAAGACCCTTTCAGCAATCCGATCTCATTCGTCGGCCCGACTCTCTTTGCGCTCGGCAACACGTTACTGTTCCTACGCCTGTTTCCCTTCGTCCTGCGCATGGCTTCCCGTGTGGTTGCGCTGGGCAGTGGCGTCGCGATACTGATGGCGCTTCGCGAATTGACCCGTTCCATCGGACGTTACCGGGGCGGCTTGCTCATGATGTGTTTCACGTTGAGCCTTACGGGTTTCACGGCTTCTATGGCAAGTACCATTGATAAAAGCCTCCAGGACTCTGTCAACTACAAGATCGGCGCCGATGCTGTGCTGGTGACGGCTGCTGAAGCACAGACCTCCGAGAACACCAGCGACAGCAGCACAACGGCCACGACCACGCAGACCGTGACGGGATTCAATACCCTCCCGGCAACCGATTTACTGAGCATTCCGGGTGTGCAGAGCGTATCGAGAGCCGGGAATTACGCTGCACAGTTACTTTTGCCCAGTCAACGTCTTGATGGCAAGGTACTGGGCATTGACCGTGAAACAATAGCCGCCATTGTGCGCTGGCGCACTGATTATTCCGATACGCCCATTGCCGACCTGCTCAACAAGCTGGCTACCACACGTGAAGGGGTCTTGATAGACACCGGCACTGCCAAAAAGTACAACTTGAAGATTGGGCAGGTCGTGACCTACCAGGTCAGCGCGCTTAACCAATGGTATCAGCTCAAAGTCCCCATCCTGGGAGTGATCAATTTCTTTCCAACCATGGATCCAACCAAGGGCTTCTTCCTGATCGCTAACATAGACCCCATCTGGGAGGCGGTAGGTACTGAACTGCCTTTCGATATTTGGATAAGTCTCAAGCCTGGCGCGGATCAAAGCGCCGTTGAAACAGCCGTCAAAGAGAAGGGTTTCCCCGTCCTTGAATGGCAAGACCCCGCCCAGGCGCTGCACGATGCCGAGACTGCTCCATCCCGACGCGGGGTGCTCGGTTTTCTGTCGGTGGGGTTCATTGCATCAATCCTGCTGACCCTGGTCGGCTCCATCATCCAGAGCGCAGCCTCATTCCGCATCCAGGCTATACAGCTTGGATCGCTGCGTGCAATGGGACTGGGTAGTCTACCCGTTGCGGTGTACCTGATCGTATCGCAGGGGCTGGCGGTCGTTGGCGGTGTCCTCGGCGGGACTGCCATTGGCGCAGCCACGACTCTCCTATTCCTTCCCCTGCTGGACTTTAGCGGGGGCTTGCCGCCTTACCTGGTGCGCGTTGCCTGGTCGGACATCATCACCGTATATGCTATTTTTGCGGGAGTATTGATCAGCGTGACGATCATTACGACCTTTATGTTGAGCCGCGAACGGCTGTTCACCCTGGTCAAATTGGGTGAAACAGCCTGAAGCATTACGCAGTCAACTCTTGGAGAAGCGAATGCAATTGTCGAGGGGGATAAATCGTTTCAGAGGGGCCGGTACCGGTCTCAGTTCTGTCGTGTTGTGCAGCCTGTTTTTGGCTGCTTGTAGTGGAATTGCGGGCAATCCAGCCCAGAGTGTGCCGACTTCCACGCCCATCCCCACTATTCCTGCGGTCGCGCGTCCGACGTATCTTGTGCAGCGAGGTGACGTGCAGAACATAGACGAATTTACTGGGCGCTGGCAACCGCGTGACCAGGAACTCCTTGCCTTTCAGACCTCCGGAACCATACGCCGGGTGCTGGTCAAGACCGGCGATACAGTTTCCAAAGGGCAACTGCTGGCAGATTTCCAGATTGATAACCTGGAATCTAACCTTGCCAGCGATAAACTAAACCTTCAGACAGCACTTCTTAGTTTGCAATCGGGCAGTTCCAGCAATGTCACGTCTGTTTCGGATGCCGAGGTTGCGCTGGCAAATGCCAATGTTTCCCTACAAAAGACGATCCAGGGCAATCCCTGGCCGAGCGTCGAATCGGCCAAGATCAGCCTGGATGGCGCGCAGGCAGGTTTGCTGAGCGCACAGCGCGCTTACGAAGATGCAATCAGCCGTGCGGGTAATGCAGCGTCCGCGGTAGATGGTGCGTACCAGGCGCTTGTTTCAGCGCAGAACCAGTTGCGGAGCGCCCAGGCCGGCTACGACAGCGCAGCGCAGAATTACCAGAACTACCAGTTCCAGATTCAAACTGCCAAGAATCAGGTGATCGGTGCGCAGCTTTCCCTTGACCAGGCCCGCAGCGGTGCCTCAAATCCGTCTGGGCAGCAGACCGTGATAGCCGACCAGCTAAAGATCGACCAGGATCAGGCGCAAATTAATCAATCATCCCTGTATTCAGACATTCAGGGCGAAGTTCTGGATGTGCAGATCAAGCAGGGCGACGCCGTAAAAGCCTATGATACGGTCATGACCATTGGACTGCCGAAGCCAAAGGAAGCCGTCGCCAGCCTTGCCATTGGCGATGCCCAGAAGCTAAGCGTAGGCATGGTCGGTACCTGCGAAGTCCTCAACCATCCTGAGAGCGCCGTCCAGTGCGTCGTTCGCCGCATCCCTCTGACTTCACGCGATGCGGATCAGACATCCCGAATAGCCGCCTCGCTGGAGGGCCTGCAAACCGGCCAACTGGTTGACGTTAAAATGCCATTGCAAGTCAGCCAAAACGTTCTGTGGCTGCCACCATCCGTGATCCGCACCTTCCAGAACCGAACGTTCGTCGTGTTGCAAACACCCGACGGCCAGCGGGTGGCAGACGTCACGCTTGGCCTGCAAACAACCGACCGTGACGAGATCAAAAGCGGCGTGAACGAAGGCGACATCGTGATCGCGCCGTAGTTGGACTGACCAGTCACCTGCACCGGAATATAAGAGAAAGCGAATCAGAAGTTATGGCATCGGCAGCATTTATAGATTGCAAACATATCGTCAAGGTCTACAAGATTGATACCCACGAGGTCGTGGCCCTCAAAGGTATTGACTTTAAGATGGACAAAGGCGAGATGGTCGCCATCATCGGGCCGTCGGGCGCGGGCAAAAGTTCGCTGCTGAACCTGCTCGGCGGCCTGGATACGCCTACTGCGGGTCAATTGAGCGTCGGCGGGCTGGACTTGCTCAAGCTGAAGGGCAAATCCCTGGCGGAATATCGCTTGAAGCGCGTCGGTTTCCTGTGGCAGCAGGTGGAGCGAAATTTGCTGCCAAACCGCTCGGCCTTCCGCAACGTCACGCTTCCGATGCTCCTGGCAGGCTCATCGCCTTCCGAGCGCAGACATCGCGCAGCCGAATTGCTGGAAGCCGTCGGCCTTGCCGAATATGCTAACAAATTGCCCTCACATCTTTCTGGGGGTCAGCAGCAGCGCGTGGGAATCGCTGTGGCCCTGGCAAACCATCCCGACTTGATGCTCCTGGATGAACCAACCGGTGCGCTGGATCGGACGGCGGCTGGGCAAGTGATGGATCTCTTACACGACTTACGGTCGCGTTATGGCCTGACGGTGCTGATGGTTACGCATGATCTTCACATGGCAGCTTATGCAGACCGCGTCCTCACCCTGCGCGATGGCGCGCTCGGCCAGGATTTAACACATGGCAGCGACGAAACTCCCATGCTCGATTCTTCCGGACGTATTACGCTGCCAGAGGCCGTGAGGCAGCAACTGAGCGATGCGCCGCGCATTTCAGTCGAGATTCGGCCCGAAGGCATCTTGCTTCGCCCGGAAAGCGATCAGGCAGAAGATACGAGCGCCTTGCTTCAGGACATGCTGCCGCAGGATGCTCCACCAGAGCGTCATCGCTTCCGCCTGCTGCGCCTGTTCCGGCGCAGAAACGTCAAATCGGTTGATGAGACGAGGAAAGCCGGGTAAATGATGAGTGAACAGTTGAACCAGACAAGCAACTTCCAGGACAGCGGATACCCAGCCGAGGTTGGTGGCGAGCTGGCGGTCGAATGCAAGAAAGTTGAGCGAACGTTTGGCTCTGGTGACAGCGCCGTGCGCGTTTTGCGCGGACTGGACCTGAATGTCAAGGCTGGGCAGTTAGTTGCGCTTTACGGGCCATCTGGCAGTGGCAAGACAACGCTCGTCAACCTGATCGGCACGCTGGATATACCCAGCGCTGGCACAATCCGTGTGCTGGGCCGCGATGTCGTGCGGATGAGCGATGCGGAACGCGCCGAAATGCGCCGCAAAGAGATCGGCTTCATCTTCCAGAGTTACGCCCTCCTGCCGACGTATACCGCCCTGGAAAATATTGACCTTGCCTTGAGACTGCCCCATCTGGGCTACGGCGAACGCCGCCAGAGGGGCAAAGCGGCGCTCGAAGCGATGGGGTTGACGGCCTGGGCCAATCACGTCCCGGACGAGCTGAGTGGGGGGCAGCGCCAGCGCGTTGCCATCGCACGGGCGTTGGCGATGCGTCCTAAATTGCTGCTGGCCGATGAACCGACGGGAGGACTCGATACGCGCACGACTCGCCGGGTGCTTTCGCTGTTTAGAGGTATCGCGCAGGCGCAGGGAACGACCTTCGTGATCGTCTCGCATGACCCGCTCGTCGCCGAACATGTTGACGTGGCATACGATTTGCAGGACGGTAAACTTGTTCTGCGCCTCCACGAGCTTTCTTCGCCAGCCGCGCCTGACGGACAGGCTGCATAGAACTGTATAGCAAGGAGCACTGAAGCGTTGAAACCAATTTCGGCTGGACAGATCATGACCCTGGTATTGATAGTGGCGGCTTTTGCTGTCGGAGCCAGCCTGACAGCCCTGAACAATCAACAACCTGCCATCGGTGCGCCTCCTACCAACACCCCACATGCCATCGCGCTGGCGGTAACAGGCACCGCGACGGAGACGGTGCCACCTAATACGCCGCTATCAACTTTCACACCGTCGGCGACGCTCAGGCCACCGCCCACTTTCGAGCCACCTACGGCCACCATGCCGCCTTCGCTCACGCCGAGCATAACGCCCACGGCCACCATTGACCTGAGTATCAATATTCCCGGCCTGATCGGATTCCAGACGCCAACCTCTGTCGTACCTGAAGGCTGCCAGCCCCGCAAAGATTGGAAGCTGACCTATACTGTGCAGCGCGGCGATGCGCTCGCTCGCATCGCGGATGTGTACAACACTTCTGTGAATGCGCTGATCCAGGGCAATTGTCTGAGCAATGGAAACGTGATAGTGGTGGGGCAGGTATTGAAGGTTCCGGGCACAGTTCAACCCTCCACGCCGCAGTACGCCTGCGTGCCGTTCGACGTGCAGACGCCATTCAATGGCACATTGAACGTCCCCCTGACTGGCTTCATGACCTTTGACTGGCACGGCCCGCTTGTGCCCTATACCCTGATCCGCATCACCAGGCCAGATAGCACCCGCTTTGAAGACGTGGTTGAGCTGCGCCAGAACGATACGATTGATGTTGCCCTGAACCTGACCGAAAGCGGCACGTACAAATGGC
>DATGFK010000766.1:0-5798 GCA_035309185.1 Aggregatilineales bacterium | reverse complement strand
GGAGATTCATGAGGTTGACTTTGAGGAGCACATCCCAAAGATAAGTAACTGCTTCGTCCCGTGAGCAGTTACCAGGAATTTGACATTTGTTTTTTTTCGTGCCGAGGGAGCCTTTGAGGTCCGACCCCGCCCATTCCAGTCTTAAGATTAAGATCTAGCCACCTTCACGAGCCTGCCTGAGTCGGCGCTGGCGTGCCGGTTCCAGCGGCTGCTGGCAGGTTGAATAGATCGCTCAAATCGTCCTGATTGGCTGCATCGCCCAGGAATGGGCTGACGCCGAAGATCTCTTCTATCGTGCGCAGCGTCGATCCGTGCGTGTAGTGGATCGTATTCGAGTAGCCGCCACCTTTGCCCAGCGGTGAGACCACGATCATGCCGATGGGGCCGTCCCCACCGATGCCTTCATCCCAGGTGATAAAGAGCGCGCCCGAATCCTGGTAGGCTTTCGAGGCCAGGATCGGCGGAACCTGTTTGGAGAGCCACTCGTCGCCGTTCGCGATGCTGTCCGGCGTCGTGCAGCCGGAGGAGTCGTGCATGTCATCACACAGATTGGGCGTGATGAAGTTGTAGCGGGCGACGCCGTTGCTGGTGAGGTCATCGGCCAACTGCGTAAACGGGACAACGTGCTGAATACAGTTCGTGCTGTCGGCGCCGGGCGGATCGCCTGAAACGTCGGTGAAGTACACAAAGGGATTATGCTTGACGGCATACTGGCCCGCATTGTTCAAGGGGCAACTTCCGCCTTTGATGTCTTCCTGGTAGGTTCGCCAGGAAACAGCGGCGTTGTCCAGCAGCGTGACAAGGTGCTGCGGCGTGCTTTGCCGATGGTTTCGCGGCCCGGCATCGTCGAGTATGCCGAAATTGGTTCCTGCTTCCAGCCACAGGTAATTGGGCAGGCTCGGATGGATGTGCGGCGGGTTGTAGTATTGCGTCGCGTAAGCGGACATTGGCAGCAGCGTTTTGTTGATGTACGGCGCGGAGCGGCTGTCCACGATGCTTGACCAGTTCATGTTTTCCATGACGATCACGAACACAGTTTTGATGGCGCCGAGAGAAGACGCGCCATCGGCCTGTGCGGCTGGGCCAGGTAATGGGCCGAAAGCCAGGAACCCTACTAAAACCAACGCGCATACGAGTTGCATCCGCCGCATTTCAATCTCCTTGTTCTGAGACAAACTCAGCCTAGTGTGGCTCGCGTAGAATTTTCTTGCCATAACCGGCGAAATTTCTAATTTTCTTTGGTATAATAGAACATACGTACACATCTTTGTGTCGTTAGAAGCACAGCGGCGCGTTTTATGCAGTCAGGGAGAGGCGCAGGCATGAGCATTGACTACATCGAAAGGCAATCCGAGTCGCCTTACGTCGAAACGATCACTCGTGGCAGGATGGTAAGCGCCGGTTCCACGATTCGGCCTGCAACCTGCCACTGGCACATGGTTTTCGTAAAGCCCAGAGATCGCGTCCTGGCGCTGGTCGTCGGCCCGTGGACGACGGCTGGCGTCGTCTCCTGGCCGGAAGGCGCCGAGGTGCTATGGATCAAATTCAAGCTAGGCACCTTTATGCCGCATCTGCCGACCCGGAAATTTCGCGATTCCGAAACGCAGTTGCCGGAAGGCGCTTTCGGCAGGTTCTGGCTGCATGGCTCAACCTGGCAGTACCCGGATTATGACAACGCGGAGACATTTGTCGAGCGCCTCGTGCGCGACGAAACCCTGGTACGCGACCCTCTTGTGAACACGGTCCTCAACGGCTATCGGCACGACCTGTCATCGCGTACGGTGCGCCATCGCTTTTTGCAGGCTACTGGCCTGCCGCAGGGCCACATCTATCAGATCGAGCGTGCCCAGCGGGCCGAGACGCTCTTGCGGCAGGGCAAATCGATCCTGGATACGGTGGACGAAGCAGGCTATTTTGATCAGCCGCACCTGACGCGGTCTTTGAAGCAGTGGATCGGACACACCCCCGCACAGATTCTTCAGGGGGCTATAGGATAGGTTGACCCGGCCCCGGCTCAACTGGAGGAGAACCATTGGGCGCGTTCCGGACTATGCCTTACTCCGCTCCAGCTTAATCACCGGAATTTGCCGCGTGGTCTTGGTCTGATACTCCGCGAAGCCTGGCTCTGTAGTCGTCGCCTGTTTCCATAAGCGCTCTCTTTCTTCGCCTGTAGTGACGACAGCCTGCGCCTTGAACATATCTTTGCCTAACTCGACGCTCACTTCAGGGTGTTTAACCAGGTTCCGGTACCAATCAGGATGGGACGGCGCGCCCCCTTTGGACCCAATCACGAAGGGTTGATCGCCATCGAAAAATGCTCGTACGGGAGTCGTGTGAGATTTACCGCTCTTAGCGCCTGTGGTAGTCAGTAACAGCACCGGGCTGCCGCCGAGCGGCTGTTCACCTTTCTCACGGGCTGCACGGAAATCTTCGATGAGCTTGCGGTTATAGTCTTGAAATTCAGACATGGATCAGGTTTTTCCTTATGCTACAGGTTTGCGGTTGAAGGCATGAGCGATTGGGGATTTCGTGGAATTTGAAGCTCGTGTGAGCAAATCCACTTCCTTAGAGACTACCTGGCGGCGGCGATTATTACCAGGCTCGCGAAGACACTCAGGAATTCAATGAGAAGCAACAACTATGATCCACAGGATGCGCCAGATGCCGCTTCTCTCTTAGAGTCAGATGAGTTTTATGCGCCACAGATCGGATTAACGGCCTCGAACGTAGATCAATATAAGAGCATCTAAGCCCGGGTTTACGCTCCATGAACAATTCGGCTCCCTGTCCACAGGCGATTTGGAGATCGCTGCCGGTACAGGTTCAGGCTAAGGAGGCAGAAATGTTTAACCTTCGTGCGTGGAGTAAGCGTCCGCTGATCGTTGGGGCTGCTATCGTGGCGATTATCGTGACAGGCCTCATCCACCTAGTTCAAGGCCCGCAACAATACACTGAAGTCCCCTACGTGGGCATCCTCTTCTACTTGAACGGTGCTGGTGCTGCTATTGCCGCTTACGGCATCTATCGCGACGCAAAGACGTGGGGATGGGGGTTAGGAATGCTCATCGCGGGCGGCGCAATGGCGCTGTACATCGTCAGCCGGACCGTTGGGCTACCTGGAATGGATGTGCAGGAGTGGGGTGAGCCAATTGGTCTCCTGTCGCTGATCGTGGAGGGTCTATTCCTTGGCTTGAGCGTCGCCTACCTGAGGCGCAGCCCGGCTCCCCGCACATTGCAAACGTCATAAGCCTCCCCACTCAGGCATCCCGACATATTAAAGGATGCTGAGAATCGGCTCCCAACGCCTGAAACAGAGATCTAAAACGCACATTCGGCGCGTAGTCCACTATAGGCCAGCTCATTGAACAGATTGACATGACGTAGCTTACTGATAATGCTTTGCCGCGACAGACTGGCCGCTGTCGGTTCCAGATTGGAGGCATAAGTCATGAAGCGAGTAATGTTGGTCGTGATTGCAGTAGCCATTGCGTTGGGAACCATTGGCGCGGTATGGGCGGCGGGCAACCCATCAGGTACGGGCCAGCCCGGCCAGTCGTGCCAGGCGCAACCATCCAGCCCAGGGAATGCCGCTAATAACTCTGGCGGCGCTTTCAACCCGAATGGCGTTGCGGCGACACACTATGCCGGTTCGCAACCCCAGAATTCCAACAATCCTAACTCTGTCAGCCAATATGACGTGGCCTGCTATCAGGTCAGCAACAACGGCGGTCACTAATCCCCATCGTCATTAGCAGCCAATCCTAGAACAACTGCCGCCGTCTTTAGACGCATCCAATGAAGACGGCGGCAAACTATTTACCCAATCTGTTGAGCATTCCTGGTTGGTATTTGATGACTCAATGGCTGGAGTTGAAAATGATCATGAGACGAGTATTCTGGTCGGGCGTCGTACTGCTTCTCGTGACGACGGCGACCACGCTAACCGCGTCGCAGGCGATGGCTGGAACGTACCTTACCCATCAGAATTACCGCAGCCCAAAACCGACGGCCACTTTTGTCGCTACGTCAACCCCACCCATTCAATCTACTCCCACCTCTACGCCGACACCTATTCCTCTGACGATCAGCCCAACGTCGGTGCCTAACGGCAATTTGTGTCAAAACTACTCGGTGTTCCTGACTACGAATGCTGGCGGCGGATCGTCACTGGATGTATGGACGATTGTGTCGGGTAGCCTTCCCGACGGGCTGGCGATGACGAGATCGTATGGGATCGAATCCACCCTCATTTATGGCACACCCACGACGCTCCAGACGACCAATTTCACCGTTGAGGTTCAAGACAGTGCCGGAGCAACCGCAAGGCAGGCTTACAGCCTGACCATCGATCCACCGCTTCCGATCCAGATCACCAACCAAAGCTCGACTCTTGCGCCTGGAAGTGTCGGGTCGAGCTATGCTACCAGTCTCTTTAGCAGCGGCGGCTGCGTACCGTTTGTCTGGACAGTTACGAAAGGACAGTTACCGCCTGGCCTGGCACTCACGCAAAACTCCACAGGACAGGATAACAACGTGATTCGTGGAACGCCTACCACTGCGGGGACATTTACCTTCACTGCGACAGTCACCGACAAAAATGGCGCTCAAACCTCGATGCAGTTCAGCATCACGTTGAGTTGATCGGTGACATCCAGGGGCGTTCAGAGTCAAGACTTCGGCAGCGTTTGCCATTTTGTACAAGACCGCGTGCCATTGTCGGCTTATGATAGGGGTGTATCTGGAAACAAAAGCTTGAGAGGAGCAATAAACGATGTCAAAGATCACCCCATTCCTGTGGTTCAATGGTCAGGCCGAGGAGGCCATGAATTTCTACGTCTCCCTTTTCAAGAACTCAAAGATCATCGGCGTGAGCCGCTATGGCGACGGGATGCCTTTCCCGGCAGGGACCGTCATGACCGCGACGTTTGAGCTTGACGGGCAGCACATCACGGCCCTGAACGGCGGCCCCCAATACAAGTTCTCCGAGGCCATCTCATTTTACGTGGACTGCGGATCGCAGGCGGAAGTAGACGATCTGTGGGCAAAACTTACCGCCAATGGGGGGCAAGAGGGGCCGTGCGGCTGGTGTAAAGATAAATTCGGCCTGTCCTGGCAGATCGTGCCGTCAGAGCTGGGCAAGCTGATGGGCGATCCTGACCCGGTGAAAGCCGGGCGAGTCGCCCAGGCGATGCTCAAAATGCAGAAGCTCGACGTGGAAGGGCTGCGGCGGGCCTACCGGGGGTAATGCAGATTCGGCGGAAAAGTTTATCTTGCGTTGAGCGGGGAGATTAATCCCCCCGCTCAACGCGCCTCTGCTGCTACAGCCCGATCAGTACCGCGATAATCCCGTTGTTTCTGAAGCCGCCCAGGGTTGGCGGGTAGACAGGGGCGCCTGTTAGAACGCCACCAGCGACGTTTTCGAGTTCCTCGTCCTGCAGTTCCCCGAAGGCAATAGCCTTTAACGTGGCGATAAACTCGCTCTTGGTGAAGTGATAGCCCTGCCGTTCGGCCAGGGCCAGCAGGCCCTCAATGTCCAGTTCGGCAATCTGCACACGCAGCAGCGGATCTTCGTTTGTCTTCTCGATGAACGTCATCGCATCCGGGTTAATCATTACGCCCTCCTTATTCGAACCTTCAGATTCCAATTCGTACCTGTTGAGATGTCTACCTTGCTAAGCAAAGGATAGCAAAGTAGCGTCTAGGAATCGTCAAGAGCGAAACAGGCGCGGCGTTTTGGCGATCCCTACGCGGAATCCTGGTCGGAGTCTCCTTCTGCGCGGGACAGCAGGCGGGGAATA
>DATGFK010000765.1:0-2907 GCA_035309185.1 Aggregatilineales bacterium | reverse complement strand
CTGCATCGAGGATACCGGCGGGCTGTTTGTCCTTACGGATGAGGACGATCCGGCCTATGCTCCTCAGTTTGTAGCAGGTTGTAAAGTGGCAGGCATTGGCGTCTCTGAAATGCCGCTTGCGGAAGTGCTGCGACGCGAACCCCGTTTGAACCCGCGAATTTCGCAGGCGTTTTGGGTTCCGGACGCGGCTATCGATTCGTGGAAAACCGTGTGGGCCAACGCCCGCGCTGCTCAGGCGCACGGCGGGCAAGTTTTGACCTATCGCAAGGTCACGAGCTTGCTGCGTGAGGGCAGTACGGTGAATGGGGCCATAGTCGAGAATACGCGAACGGGCGAGGAAACAACCATCCACGCGGACTTTACGATCAATGCGTCCGGTGCGTGGGCGGGACAGATCGCGGCGATGGCAGGCATCTCGGTGAATGTGCTGTCCGGCAAGGGAATCATGATCGCCATGAATCACCGCCTGACGCAGATGGTCATCAATCGCTGCAAATATCCCACCGACGGCGACATCCTGGTGCCGATCCGCACCGTTTGTGTCATCGGAACGACGGACGTACACGTTGCCGATCCGGATGAGTGGGCCATCGAAGATCACGAAATTCAGTTCATGCTGGACGAGGGCGAAAAGCTGATCCCTGGCTTCCGGCAGGCACGGGCGCTGCGAGTATGGGGCGGCGTGAGGCCCTTGTATCAGCCGCACGGCGAGGCCATCACCGAGACACGCGAAGTTACCCGAACTTACACGTTGCTCGATCACCCTACCTCGGATGGCCTACAGAACTTCATCACCATGACGGGGGGTAAATTCACGACCTATCGGCAGATGGCGGAAGTCACGATGGACGCCGTATGCAGATACCTCAAGACGCAGCGAGCGTGTACCACGGCGACCCAAACCCTGCCCGACTCGGAAGACCAGCACTATTACTGGCTGGGCACGCGGCTGGCGAACAGAGAGGCCAATTTACACGACGATCAGCTTATCTGCGAATGCGAGCTGATCACGCGCAACCGGCTGATCGCATCCTTTGATCAGCGTGATGCGCCCGACCTGGACGATGTTCGACGGGCGATGCGACTCGGCATGGGGCCGTGTCAGGGCGGCTTCTGTGTGCTTCGCGCAGCGGGACTGCTGCACGCCACCGGCAAAGATTCGATTCAGGCGACGAATCAACACCTGTTGAATTTTCTCGAAGAGCGCTGGAGAGGCGTTCAACCGCTGCTGTGGGGCGATCAACTTCGCCAGATGCAGCTTGATCGCCTCATTTTTGAGGATATCCTGGACGTGGAACACCTGCCCTCACCGGATAATCGAGCCACATGATCTACGACGCGATTGTCATCGGGGCGGGCTACGCAGGCCTGACTGCCGCGCTCAGGTTGGCCCAGGCCGGGCAGAAAACCCTGCTTCTGGCAAAGGGTCATTCGGGCACCCATCTCAAACCGGGCGTGATTGACGTACTGGGCTACGACGACGGCCAGCGTGTCCAGAGGCCCCTGGAAGCCGTCGCAAGATTGCGAGCCGTAAAACCGACTCATCCTTATGCGCTGCTTTCAGAATCAGATGTTCGCGACGCCATCCAATTTTTTCAGGGCGCGATGGCTGAAGCAGGCTATCCATTTGAGGGTTCTGTTGAAGAAAATCTTCTGCTGCCAACAGCCCTGGGCGTGGCGCGGCCTACGGCACTCGTGCCACGCACGATGCTGACCGGTCAGGTGCAGCAGGGTCGCTCATACCTGATCCTGGGATTCACAAACTTCAAGGATTTTTATCCCGACCTCATCGCCGACAACCTTCCACGTTCGTTCGCAGGAATTCAGGTTCGCTCGAAACTGATCATTGCACCTGGTCTTGAGAGCGAGGCCGATCTTCCCCCGATGCTGCTGGCCCACGCCTTTGAACGAGCCGAATTTCGCGAAAAGCTGGCGAACATGCTCAAGGCAAACCTGCATCCTGGTGAGCGGGTTGGTTTCCCCGCCGTGCTGGGCCTCGACGATCCCCTGACTGTGTTGAGTGACCTAGAAGCGCGCCTGGAGACGGCTGTCTTTGAAATTCCGACTCTTCCGCCGTCGATTCCTGGCCTCCGGGTCTTCCATGCCTTTGAGCGTCTGCTACGCAAATACGGCGCTCGTGTGCAAATCGGGCATCCCGTGATCGAGCCGCACACGACGGGCAATCGAATCGAATCGGTAGCCGTGCAGTCAGCAGTGCGGCCCGTCGTTTATTCTGCCCGCGAATTCCTCCTGGCAACTGGCGGTTTGCTCAGCGGCGGCCTGGCGGTGGATTCCTACGGGCAGATCAGCGAGAGGCTCTTTAATTTACCTTTGGCCGGTGCGCCAGGGCCGGGAGATGCTCGTTTCCAGGCACGCTATTTTGAGGAGCATCCCACAAACAGCATCGGCATAACCGTTGACGCTGAAATGAGGCCACTGGATGAGCATGGGCAGGTTGTATACAGCAACCTGCGGGCCTGCGGTGCGCTCGTGGCAAGAACGGACGTGTGGAAGGAAAAATCGAGCGGGGGCATCAGCCTGGGGACAGCTTACCGCGCGGCGCAAGCCATCCTTGCAAACGTTCAGATCACGGCTGGTGCAGGCGGTGCTCAGACCCGGAGACTATCTTGATGCCGACGGAGATCAGAAGTGTGATTGAAACGGAAGACGTTCGGCTCACGCTCGATCATTGCGTAAAATGCAATGTCTGTACAGTGGCGTGTCCGGTAGCAGCGGTGACGACCCTGTTCCCTGGCCCCAAATATGTTGGGCCGCAGGCCGAGCGTTTTCGGGCCGAAATTGCGCTTAAGCCATTCGTTTCTCCAGATAAATCCCTGGATTATTGTTCCGGGTGCGGTATCTGCACGCAGGTTTGTCCTCAAGGCGTAAAAATCGCCGAGATCAATA
>DATGFK010000764.1:0-5536 GCA_035309185.1 Aggregatilineales bacterium | reverse complement strand
TCGCCCAATTCCTCATCTTGTTCGTAAGCGCAGGCGATCCGGATCGTGCCGCCATCGGGCGTGTATTTGATCGCATTCATGACCAGGTGATACAGGGCTTTGTTAACCAGTCCGGGGTCGGCTTCGATGTGTACCATTTGATCCGGATTGTCCACGTCGAGTTCAACCTGGAGACGGCGTGCTAAGATGGCTTCCTGGAAATCAATGATGATCCCGTGAACCACCACAGGAATAGACACCGGCACCGCTGCCGCTTCGAGGGTATCGTTATCAATTTTTTGAACATCCAGCATGTTGTTGACGATCTCGTGCAGCCGCTGGCTCCCGCTCACAATGCCCTGCGTGATCTCCAGCAGCATGGCATTTTCACGGATGGTCGGCTCCGTCAGGAGCATACTGGCGTAGCCGCGCATGACCGTGAGAGGCGTGCGCAATTCGTGAGCCGCGACCTGGATGAAGTCGAGTTTCGCCTTGTCCAGTCGTTCCAAGGTGTGGAAGGCCTCGCGAAGCTCGCGAATGGTCATGATGTCGTTGGCCCGCAGGCGATCAAATGTGATACGGATCATCGTCAGGGCCAGGGATGCGCTGCTGCTGAGCACCTGTTCCATCGTCTGCTTGTCAATCTCCAGGACGGTGGTTTCTTCAGTTGTGGTGACGGTTGCCGAGCGCGGCGCATCCTGGATGATCGCCATTTCCCCGAAAAATTCGCCGGGGCCAGCCTCCCGAAGCACCAGTTCTTCGTGTTCGTCAAAACGCTTGGTGATGACGACGTTTCCGCTGGAGATCAGGTAGAAGACCTGTTCAAACTGCCCTTCGTGACACAGGGAGGTCTGCGGTGGATAGGTTTTGATTTGCGCCAGTCCCGCCAGATGTTTTGCGTCTTCCGCAGGCATTGTGGGGAATGCGCGTTGCAGGAGTTCAACAGGTTCTATTGGCATGTTTGTTCGCTCTATTTATCAGCAATTATAGGCTTGTTTTGTGCAGTCGCTGTTCCTGAAGATGCTATCATTAAAGCGGAAGTGGAGCAACCGGCCTGGAATTGCGCCGGCAATTATTTTGAGAAGCAATAGTGATTTTGCCCTCTGTTGAGTAGAATAGTCGCATTGCGTACAAAGGAATACCAAACATGACCGATGTCTTCTTGATGGGTACGGCGGGAAGCTATAACGATCCCAAACGTTCGATGTGGCGAGAGCCGATCAAGGCCGAATGCGCGAAGATCGGCGTCACCTGCTACGATCCCGTCGTCCCGACCTGGGACGAAGAGACGGGCCGCCTGGAAGTGGAAGCGCTGCACAAGGCGCGTATTCTGGTCATGGCGATCACTGACGAAACGCCGGGCATGGCTTCCCTGGCCGAGAGTGGATGGGCTGTCGCCAGCGCCCTGCTTCGCAAACAGGCTGTTGGCCTGTTTATCGATCCGGCCTACCAGGGGGAACGAACGACGCTTTCGACGATGATGGTGCGCATTGACAATCTGCTGAACACGAATCCTAGCGCGGAATCGTTCGCTGATACGTCGCGCCGTGCTCGGAAGCTAGTTATTTCCCATGCGACCTCATTGCTGACCCAGTTCCCCGACACAACGCTTTACATGGCTAAAGACCTTGCCGACCTGACCCGCTGGACGGTTGCTACCGCCAAAAAACTGATCGTGCCTCATAGGTAGCAAGCGTCTCGCAGTTGATATTTGCTTCGCCTATTTGGATTCATCTTTTGAACGAGGACGCATGACTACCGTGAAACAGGGCAGTTCGAGCCTTTTTACCAGCATTACCGAGTCGTTTTCGCAGCACTACCTGAGCTTGCCGACCTGCGTCGGGCGCGCGCCGGGCCGGGTCAACATCATCGGCGAGCATACCGACTATAACGAAGGCTTTGTGCTGCCCGCCGCAATGGATCGCAACATCTTCATCGCCGGGAAACTGCGCGACGATGACATCATCAATCTGTGGTCGTTGGATTACAACGCCATTGCGTCCTTTACGCTCGACAAATTGCAGGACAAAGACCTGCCCGCCTGGAGCAGCTATCTGCGCGGCGTGCTGTGGGTTTTGCAGTCCAAAGGGCATACTTTGCAGGGGATGGATATTGCCAGCCTCGGCAATGTTCCGCTGGCTGGCGGCTTCAGTTCATCGGCGGCAGCAGAGGTCGCCATGTTCGAGCTAAGCTGTGGGCTGCTTGGCATCGAAATGACCCAGACGCAAAAAGCGCTGCTGGGCGTGGAGGTCGAAAACCGTTTCATCGGCGTGCCCAGCGGCGCGATGGATCAACTGATCTCGGCGCTGGGCCAGGCTGACCACGCCATTCTGATTGACTGCCGCAGCCTTGCCACAACGCCGATCCGGCTGCCGCATGGCGTGACGCTGCTGGCCCTGGACACGGGCAAGCGGCGGGCATTGCTCAACAGCGAGTACGGGGTCAGGCGGAAGCAGTGCGAAGAAGCCGCACGTCTGCTCGGCGTCAAAGCGCTGCGCGACGTAACGCCGGAGCAACTGGCAGCGCGGGCCCACAAACTACCGGAGTTGATCGAGCGCCGGGCCGCGCATGTCGTCAACGAGAATGCCCGTACGCTGGCCGCCGTGGACGCGCTGAAGTCTGGCGACCTGGCGAAAGTCGGCAAGCTAATGGACGAGAGCCACGTCAGCCTGCGCGATCTCTACGAAGTGAGCATCACCGAACTGGACGTGATGGCCGCCCTGGTGCAGAGCGAAAAAGGCTGTTATGGGGCCAGGATGATGGGCGGCGGCTTTGGCGGCGCGGTGATCGCGCTGGTGGACGATGGCGCAGTCGAACGCATCACGGCAACCGTCGGTGAAGCCTACGACGCCGCGACTCACCTCAAAGCCTTCATCTATCCTGTGAAGGCAGGCGCAGGCAGTGGCGTAGAACTGGTAAAATAACGGTAAGCAGAATCCCTCACCCCCTACCCCTCTCCCGTGGACGGGCGAGGGGAGGTCTGGCCGACACATTCGATCTGATTCCCCTTCGCCCATTCTTTTGGGAGAAGGGGTTAGGGGTTGAGGGATCACTATAAAGCAAGAGGAAAGCTATGTTTGATAAGCTAGCCGGGCTTGAATCCCGCTATGTGGAAGTGGATCGTCTCCTGTCCGATCCGGAGACGCTGAACGACTATTCAAAGGTTACTGAACTGGCCCAGGAGCGCGCGGCCATCGAGCCGATTGTCGAGGCCTACCGCAAGTATTTACGCGCCACAGACGAACTGGAGGGCGCGCAAGAACTGGTCAGCGCTGAAAGCGATCCGGAACTGCGGGCGATGGCCGACGAGGAGACGCACGCCCTGGTGACACGCATTGCAGAACTGGAAACCCAGCTCAAGAACCTGCTGCTGCCCAAAGACCCGCGCGATGACCGCAACGTGATCGTCGAGATTCGCGCGGGGACGGGCGGCGACGAGGCGGGCCTGTTCGCGGGCGACCTGCTGCGCATGTACACGCGCTATGCGGAAAACAAGGGCTGGAAGGTCGAGATTGACAGCGTCAGCGAGAATGATGCGGGTGGGTACAAAGAGGTCATTTTCGAGGTCAAGGGAAAGGGTGCATACTCTCGAATGAAGTATGAGAGCGGGGTGCATCGGGTACAGCGCGTCCCTATGACCGAGAGCCAGGGCCGCATCCATACTTCGACGGCAACCGTCGCAGTGCTGGCCGAGGTGGAAGAAGTTGACGTGAAGATCGATCAGAAGGACTTGATTATTGATGTGTATCGTTCGCAAGGCGCGGGCGGACAGTCTGTCAATACCACCGACTCGGCGGTGCGCATCACGCACGTGCCGACCGGGCTGGTGGTCGCCGTGCAGGATGAACGCAAGCAGTTGCAGAACAAGATCAAGGCCATGAACATCCTGCGGGCGCGCCTGTACGAGATGGAACAGGAAAAGAAGCAGGCTGAACAGGACGCCGCCCGGCGCGGCCAGATCGGGTCTGGCGCGCGCAGCGAGAAGATCCGTACCTATAACTACCCACAAAATCGTGTCACCGACCACCGCGTTGAGGGACTGAGCAGTTTCAATTTACCCGCTGTCATGGATGGCGATCTGGATCGTTTCATTGACGAACTCGGGACCCGCGACCAGGCCGATAAGCTCCAGGCGGATGACGATAATCACGCTGAGTAAGGGGAGAATGCGATGACGGGTGAAATGGTGGAAGTCATGCTGCGAGAAGGGAACTGTCTGGATGCGCACGACATCGCGGTTGTCCACGTGGCAAGCTGGCAGACGACCTACCGAAACATAATGCCAGCCACTTTCCTGGATCAGCTTGCCGTCGAGCCACGCGAACGCTATTGGGCCAGTTTGCTATGCAGCGATCCGCGCTTCGATCCCCTGCACATCATGATCGTGGCCGAAGAGCAGGGCCGGGTCGTCGGTTTCGCGACGGGCGGCCCGGAGCGATCCGGCAAGTATCCGTACCTGGGAGAATTGTATGCGCTGTACCTGCTGGAAGCCTACCAGCGGCAGGGCATCGGGCGGCAGCTTGTAACACAGGTCGCGCAGCGCCTGGCGCAAAGGGACATGAAGTCCATGCTGGTGTGGGTGCTCACCGAGAACCCATCGCGTGAATTCTATGCCCATCTCGGCGGCGAGCCGGTCGGGTCGCAGCTTGTGACCATCGGCGGCGAGTCCTACGAGGAGATCGGCTACGGCTGGAAGGATGTCAGCACGATGATATAGCGGGCAGGAGTCCCTCACCCCCAACCCCTCTCCCGCGGACGGGCGAGGGGAGATTCGGGCCGATAAATTTTGTCTGATTCCCCTTGGCCCATTCCTTTGGCAGAAGGGGGCAGGGGTTGAGGTCAGCCATGACCGAAGGGACGTTTCGCTTAACTGCATTACTTGCAAAGCAGGGGGAGGCCCGGCGTTCGACGGTGAGGCTTGGCTTAGCAGGTGGCTTCAGCCCACGGCTATGCAGCGGAATTATACGATTAGCGACTACCAACTCAGCACGCCCTCGATCATTTTGACGGCCTGACCGCCCACACGCACCATCTGAATAGCGCCCGGCGTGCCGTCCACTTCGATCTCGACGCGGCTGGGGCGGCCCATTTCGAGGCCCTGTTCCGCGATGATGAGAGTCGTGGGCAGCGTGGCGGCAAATATGCCATGCTCGATCAGATACGCGCCAAGCCCACCGCTGGCGCTGCCTGTCGCCGGGTCTTCCGGGATGCCCACGCCCGGCACGAACATCCGCGTATGGACGTTGGCAGCGGCGGAAACCGTTTCTGTGCAAAAGACCATGATCGAGCCGTTGGCATGATCGGCGGGATCAAGCGCTTCGCACACGCGCAGCATAATGCCTGTATCCTGCTTGCCCACGCTCATCGCCTGCACTTCTTTGAGGCTGCGCACCGGCACGAACAACTGGCGGATGCCTGTCGAAACGACCTGGACAGGCCAGCCGGTAGCCAGGATCGCCTCTGGCGCTACGCCCAGACCTCGCGCCAGTTCGGAAACCTGCTCAGGCGTTGCCTTGCCATAAAACTGCGGCTTCATGTGATCCATCACAACCTTCGT
>DATGFK010000763.1:0-9522 GCA_035309185.1 Aggregatilineales bacterium | reverse complement strand
TGAGCTTTTTCTTCATTGATGATGGCAGGGTAGACGGCGTTGAAGTAGGACATATACTGCGCCCCGCTGATTGGCTTGCCATGCCATTCCCGGATCAGGTTTGGTTCGTTCCAGACTTCGATGGCGTCAATGTTGACCGGTTTCGTATCGTGGATCAGGCGTGCAATAAAGGTCGCCAAGTCTTGTGGGTTGGCGGGCGGCCCGTTTTCCTTGCCACGTGCATCGGCTGGCCTTGACCAATCGGGAGCGCCAGCGATGCTGACCAGGGTACGCAAGTTCGATTTATGCGCCCGTTGCAAATCCTGGATCAAGGTGTTGAAGTCTGTCGAGAAGCCGTCATTACCAGCAGAAGGCTGCGTAGGTTGCAGGTCACTCCACAAGACCTGAATCTTGATCCAGCCTACGCCCAGTTGGTGGCTCAGGGCAAGCATCGTATTCCATTGATTATTGGTCAGGAATGGATGGATCTGAATGCCCATCAGGTCGGCACGCAGGATGGGGCCAGGCGTTGGGGAAGGCCCTGGCGTTACCGGCGGCGGGAGGGTTACGTTGGCAGGTGTGACTGCTGCGGGGGGAACAGGCGTTTGTGTGGGAGGCGGTGTGTAGTTCGGGCCGACCACGGCACCATAATTGGGAGTCGGGCCGGACGAGGAAGCGCTGACCGGAGCAGTGGTCGCCGCAACGGTAGGACTTGTTCCGGGCGCAGGCAGTGGCGTTGAGGTGGCGGGATAGTTGTGACTCACGACTGGCCCGTATTGGGAAGTTGGGCCGCCGGGCGTTACCGGGATGCTCGTCGGGGTTTTAGGTGGCCTCTGGGTAAAGGTGGGCAGCGGCGTCAAGTCTGGCGCGACAACGGGGCCAAAATTGCCCGAGGTCGCGGTAGCGTTTGCGGACAAACCTGACCCTCCCGTTGCCTGGACGGCAGGGGCCTGGGTTGGAACCACGCCAGCCGGTGTCGCCGTCACGAAAATTGTGATGGGCGCGGATGGCTGGCAGGCCGTGATTGCCATAACGATAAAACTGATACTGACAATAGCAATAAACTGACGTACAGAGTTACGGTTTGTGTTCATGCGGAGAATCCTACCATGCGCTGGCAAAACTCTCCACTACGCGACGCTTACGCGGCAGCGCTACAGGCTTAGCGCGCCTCGCGCGGTGCGCTCCACTCCGGGAGCACAGGCTCCGGCGTGGCAAGGCCACAACGCTGGCAGGCCAGGGCCAGGATCGTATTGACCAGCCAGGTGTAGTCCATTCCAATCGCATCTGCGGCCAGGGGCAGATCGCTAAAACCGGGAGACATCCCTGGCAGCGTGTTGATCTCCAGTAGATAAGGGTCGCCCGTCTCGTCGCAGCGAATATCCACGCGGCTGACATCCAGGGAATTGATCGCGTTGTGCGCGTCCAGCGCCATGCATTGGACTTTTGCCAGGAAGGAGGGTTCCAGAACGGCAGATTGCAAATAGCTAATATCGTCTATGTGCGCCTTGACGTGATGCGTATACAACCCACGCTCTTCAGGCGCAACCGACTGAGTGGCAACCTCCATCGGCGGGAAAACGTACTGGCGCGGGGCATTGCCGATGATACCAACCGTGATCTCCCGCCCGTCCAGGAAGCGCTCGACCAACGCAGGTTGCTCGTAACGGTTCAGCATGTAGGCTACGCGCTCACGCAGCGCTGCCTCATCCTCGACGATGGATTGCACTGTAACGCCCGCGCCCGTGCCCTCGCGCGCCGGTTTTACAAACAGGGGGTATTTCAGCTCTGGGTCTAAGGGCTGATCCGGCGTGATGAATTCCTGGAAGGGCGCCGTAGAAAGGCCAAAAGATTGCCACACCCGCTTGGTCATGGTTTTGTCCAGGCTGATCGCCTGCGTCATCACGCGCGAACCGGTATACGGGATGCGCAGCAATTCCAGCATTGCCGGAATCTGGGCCTCACGGCTGTCCCCGTAATGGCCCTCGGCGATATTGAAGCAAATATCGGGGCGATTCGCCCGCAGCTTATCGAAGAGGTCTACATTTGCCTCGTAAAAAACCGGATTGTGTCCACCCGCACGTATAGCCCCTGCCAGCGCGTCAATCGTTTTTTCCGAGTCCAGGTCGGCCCAGGCATCGGGGGGCTGGTTTGGCAAGTGTGGCGCGTTCTTCTTGAGATTTGCCAGGATGGCAACGTTATAGCCCACAGATCTTCCCCGTCAATTCCATGCAATGAGCGAAATCAGCATTTTTGTGACCATGAGTCATAAGGGCGAAGCCAAATGCTTCGCCCTTTTCAATTTGTCATTCATGAAGCCGTATCAGTGATGTTCAGCGCGTTTGCGCACAAAGCCAATTGAGTCCACGCCGATGACTTCTCCCGGTTCGTCCCGTCCGCGCAAATGCGTCTCACGGAACCCGGCAGGTTCGATGGTCATCCCGTGGCCTTCCAGCAGGCCCATCACACCCTGTTGTCCTTTTTCCTGGGCAGCACGCGCCTGGCAACTTGGGCAGGTCGAGGGATCGTGCCTGGCGTAATCGTCAGGTTCTGTGTAAGTTGTGATCATACCTTCGTAGTTACGCAGCACCACTTTTCCGGGCGCCTGGCTCAGAAGGTACTGAGGCCCCACAGGAATCTTCCCACCGCCACCGGGCGCATCCACGACGTACGTCGGGATGGCGTAGCCAGAAGTATGCCCGCGCAGCGCTTCCATGATCTCAACGCCCTTGCTGACGGGGGTGCGGAAGTGTCCCGCGCCCTCCACCAGATCGCACTGGTACAGGTAGTACGGTCGAACGCGATTGCGAACCAACTTGTGCAGAAGGTCCTTCATCACGTTCGGGCAGTCATTGATCCCTGCCAGCAGTACCGTTTGCGCGCCCAGCGGTATACCCGCATCAGCCAGCATAGCCACGGCACGCGACACTTCCGGTGTGATCTCCTTGCTGTGATTGAAGTGAATATTCATCCACAGAGGGTGAAAACGCCGAAGCATCGCCACCAGGTTTTCGTCAATGCGCTGAGGCATGAAAACCGGTACACGGCTGCCGATACGGATGATCTCCAGGTGCTCGATTGCGCGGAGCCGCTCCAGAATATGTTCGAGAATCTTTTGCGGCAGCACCAGGGGATCGCCCCCGCTCAACAATACGTCCCGAATCTCCGGATGGTTGGCAATGTAATCAATCTGGCGGTCATAGTCACTGCGGGCAAACTGCGCGCCAGGATCGCCAACAATACGTGCGCGAGTGCAGTAACGGCAGTAGCTGGCGCACTGCGTGGTGACCAGCATCAGCACGCGATCCGGGTAGCGATGCACCAATCCTGGAACGGGGCTGTGCGCATCCTCGGCCAGCGAATCCTCCATCATAGACTCGAACCCTTGTAGTTCGCGCCCGGTGGGAATCACCTGACGGCGGATTGGACAATTGGGATCGTCGGGATCGATCAGGCTGGCAAAGTAGGGAGTAATGTCAAGTCGGAAGATATTCTTTGCAGAAATACCTTCAATCTCTTCGGGGGTGAGGTGGATTAAAGACGATAGTTCTTCCAGGGTGTTGAGGCGGTGGCTGAGCTGCCAACGCCAACTGTTCCATTCGCTATCCGGCACGTCCGCCCAGATTGAGGGGCGAGGCGTAGCGCTGAGAGTCGCTTCCGGATAGCGGCTGGTAGCGGGAGGCTCGTCGCACGCGACGAGGACAGCCTCCCGTGGCTTATGGCTTCCTACTATCATGATGTTTTCGAGGGTTCTCCTATTTAACAAAGAAGCCTGACTTCGCGCAGGCTCCTTACGGATAAGCGTGAGTATTTTCACACATGGCTGTTACATCGAGGTGACAACCGGGTTGCAATTCTGTGATAGCTGACCCTCCAGAGGACGCCAGGGCACTGAAATGTTGCAGGAATTTTACGTGACACCTGGAACCTATTTCGTATGATAGTCAAAATGGTCATGACTGTCCAGTTCCGCCGGAAATTCGGGATATAATTCCTACTCAACACTCCTACTCATGACGGCTAACGGGCGAAAGGTTCCAAGGCGTGAAGGTTCTGATGCTCACAGATTTCGCTTCCGATCTGGACGTGGAAGGCCACCCGGAAGGGATCGCAACGCTGGAAGAACCGGGGCCACGCCGGGACATCGCTCTTTTGCTTCCCCGGCTTGAGGCTACCCGGATACAGGTGACACTGATGGCCGTCAATGGGGCGCGTAAGGATGGGCGCAGCCTGCAAGCGAAAGCCGCGCTGGAACCGTCGGCCTGGCGGCGACTGGCACATTTATTGCGGGAAAACGATTTTGAACTGGTTCACGCCCTTGGCCCGCTCGCCGCTTTCTATGGGGCAATTGCCGGGCGCATGGCGCACGTTCCCACACTTGCAAATGTCAACGAGATACAAAGTTTTCGTAATTTGAACTTGTTCCAGAAAAACTGGCAGCGCATGGTCAATACCGTGATCCGGCAGGGGGTTGATAAATTGATCCTGCCCGCCGACTTTTTGAAAACGGGCCTTTGGCGGCTGGGTTTTCCTCCAGAACGTGTTGCTGTCGTTCATCCTGGCATTGAGTTACGACCCAAAGATGCGCCCCTTCCTTGCCGCCAGGAGCTGGGTTTGCCCGAAGGCCCGTTGGCGACGATGGTGGCGCCGCTGGTGCCTGAGCAGGGTTATCGAACGCTAGTTGAAGCGACACGGAAGCTGCTTGAGCGCGTTCCAGATGCAAAAATTGTGGTTGTCGGGAATGGAGTGCTTGGGCCAAAACTGCACGAGCAATCCCGCTTGCTCCCGATATTATGGGAGGGTGATCGTTCTGACGTGCGTGAGATTATTGCCAGCAGTGATGTGATCCTGCTGCATCCGCGCCACGACTGCCTGCCCCGTGTTGTGCTGGAGGCGGCAGGCTGCGGAAAGCCTGTCGTTGCATCGCGGGTGGCCGGGATTTCCGATTGGGTCGAACCAGGTAGCACGGGACTCCTCGTAACCTATGAAGATGCACGGGATTTTGCCGTTCAGATCAGCCGTGTGCTGACGCAGCCCAGGTTCAAGCAAGACATGGGGACGAAAACGTATGAACGGGCGGCGCGCTTCAGCCTGGACATCCAGGCGCACACCATGACCACGTTATATGAGAATACAATCTACGCCAGCCGCTAAATCTATTTCCGCATCCTAAATTTGGAGCATTTGATGAACATTGCCGAACGTCTGCCTGCCAATGCAAAAGCGTGGTACCTCGCGGCACGTCCGCGCAGCCTGACCGCCACTTATGCGCCGCTATTCGTCGGGGCTTCTATTGCCGTCTACCAGGGGGTTTTTGACTTGGCGCGCTTCGTGCTGGCATTGATCGGCGCGCTGCTGTTGCAAATCGGGGCGAACCTCGTCAACGAGTACGTTGACTATAAACGCGGCACCGACACTCACAAGGTGGATGGCATGGGCATGGTCTTAACTCGCGGCCAGTTGACTCACCAGCAGGTGTTGGCGGGCGCAGTTATCACGATTACCGGAGGCGCGTTGATTGGCCTGCTGCTGATGGCCTACAGCGGTATTCTGCTCCTGTGGATTGGCCTGGGTGGGGTATTTGTGGTGATCTTCTACACGGCAGGCCCGCTTCCTCTATCTTATATCGGCCTGGGAGAGCTGGCGGTGTTCATCTTCATGGGGCCAGCCATGACCCTGGGTACTTATTACGCCGTTTCTGGCGGGCAGTTCAGTGCGGCTGCCGTGTGGGGCGGACTGCCGATTGCCTTTACAGTTGCGAACATCTTGCACGCCAACAACATGCGCGACATCGACTCGGATCGTCTCGCGGGTAAGCAGACTCTGGCCGTCCGCCTGGGGTTGCCAGGGGCAAAGTGGGAATTTGCCGTACTTTTATACGGTGCTTACGTTGCGGCGTTGTTACTCATCGTCCTGGGCCAGGCACCCTGGCCTACCGCGCTCATATTGGGAACGCTGCCGGGGGCAATCGCGCTGGCTCGCGCTGCCTTTGCCGCCACTGAACCGGCTGTGCTGCATCGAATCCAGGGGATGACGGCACAGCTCCATCTGCGGATCGGCGTGGCGCTGGCGGTGGGGTGGTTGATTTCGGCGCTGCTGCCCAAATGACAGTCGCGCTATGATCTGATTCGTGCGGCACAGCGCCGGGCAATTTCCAGGCGTTCGGCCCGGCGCTGTGCGCTGCGATTCATCACCGCCTCAACAACTACGGGAGGCGCTTTGCGCGGGTTTCCGCTATGAAAGGGCGGGTTCGGATCGTATTCGATGGACAGTTGAATCGCTTGTGCCGCCATCTCACCGCGTAGTTGGGCAGCGACGAACAAGCCAAAATCAAGGCCAGCCGTGACGCCGCCACCCGTAATGCGATTTCGATCAATAACAATCCGCTCATGGACAGGCTCTGCGCACAGGAGCGGGAGCAGTTCCATGGATTGCCAGTGCGTTGCCGCCTGATAACCCGTTAGAAGGCCGGCGGCGCCAAGCAACAATGCGCCCGTACAGACCGAGGTGACGTATTTTGCACCGGCGGCCTGTTGACGCAAGAAAGCCAGGAATCCCTCATCTTCCATCAGGGGATTGACCCCCGCGCCTCCGGGGACGAACAGCACATCAAGCTGCGGCGCCGCGTCAAACGTTGAATCTGGCATGAAGGTGAGGCCATACTCGCTGCGTACGCCGTCCAGCGTACGCGCCAGTACCGACACCTGGGCGTGCGGAATGCGTGAAAATACTTCATAGGGGGCGGTGAAGTCGAGCTGCGTCATGTTCGGAAAGATCACCATTCCAATGCTGATTGGCTCTGGATCGCTCAACTTCCGCTCCTCAATACTCTACGCTAGAACACGTTGCCAGCGGCCCAGTTAAACTGTTTGCGAAAAAAAGAATCGAGTCGCCGGTAATATTCGTCGTGATATTTGGTAACAGCCTCGGCATGTCCCAAATCGGCATCAGGCAGACTCCAGAAGGTCACGTCTACCCCTGCCTTCTGAAAAGCTGCACTGAGGTCAACACCATGATGGTAAAGTACCAGCGGATCGTGTTCGTCGTGGACGATGTAAATCACCTGTTTGTTGGCTGCGAAAGATGCCGCATAGGCAATTGGCTGGACTTCCCAGAGCCGATCCCCCGTCGTCAGGAATCCCCAGATCGCCCCCGGCCAGATCACGAAAGTCGGATAGCCGTAATTGGCCGCCTGTTCGATTACGACAGTCATGGCGCGTTCGTAGGCGCTATCTTCCCAGATGGCCTTGAGCCGTGGATCGAGTCCGGCTGCTTCGAGGCTGGTGGTTGCGCCCATCGAAACGCCGACGAGGCCTATACTGTCGGAAGGAAAGCCTCGCGCCATGAGGTAGTCCATGCCGCCCAGCACGTCCCATCGCTCCCCATAACCCAGGCTCAGGTGGCCGTCCTGAACTGTGTCTCCACCGTTATCCTGCAAATCAACAGAAAGCACGCTATAGCCCAGTTTGCGCAGATCGTTGCCGCGCGCCAGGTCAAATTCATTGTGGCGGCTGGATCGCCAACCATGTATGCTGATCAACGCGGGCGCGCCGGGCTGCCCTGGCATATAAAATGCGTGTACAAGATAATCATGGGCGCGCGAGGAAAATACGACATCTTCAAAAGGCGCATCGGGTGTGCCGGTCGTAAAGTGCGTTTTTGGCAGGCTGACGAAGTTGTAAGCGATCACAGAAACTAGAACAACCCCGACGGCAATCAACAGAAAAACAATGGCAAGACTGAAGGTAATAAGTGAACGATGTGATCGTCTCTTCATACTATCAGGACTTTCGCTCAATTAGGTGACCTTACTCAACCGGTAGAGGCGGCCCAAGCAATTCCATCCCATGAGCACGCCATAAATCCGGGTCTTGCGGTGGCATCGCATTGGCTTTCGTCACTTCACGAAAAAAGGCTTCCATTTGGCCCGCTGGCATAAAAGCGATCAACATTCTGCCCGTGGTCTCGCCGACATAGGCCCAGACATGCGGGATTTTGCGGGGCGCAAAGACTGAATCACCGGGGTTTAGGGTGATCCTTTCTTGTCCTATCTCGATGATAAATTCGCCTTCGACAGCATAGAACCACTCATCCTGGTCGTAGTGCAGGTGACGCGCAGGGCCACCTTTGTCGTGAAAGGTATTCTCGATCACCAAAACACCGGTGCTGTCCAGCGGACAGACCTTGAAGGCAATGTAACTGACACCGAGTCCACGATATTCGCCATATTGGTCTTTACCGGCAGCTACGCGCAGGATAGGCGGAACATTATCGTGAGTTTGCAATAAACCGTTCATAAGTCCTCTACTGAGATTAATGGGAAAATGTTGAGCGCATTTATTTTCCTACCGTGCCGATAAGGCGATAGTCCTGACTCTATAAAATTTTTCAGTGCCAGCGTTTGTATCGGAGGGTCTGGCCGGGAGCATGAGACCTTCGGCTACAACATCAATTATTGATCGTGAATTGGTTTTAACTGGCCTTTTTCATGGGCAGTTTGCCATAATGCTGGCCGGGATCGTGCGACTCCGGCAGCGATTCCACGCGCGCCTCGACGTATTTGAAGCGGGTCTTGCGATAGCCAAGCTCACTGGCTGGGCCGAATTCCTCTTTACGCTCTACGAGCGTCACCAATAGGCCCTTGTCAGGCAGGCCATAGCGCGTGATCCATTCGCCTGGCGCCGACGCGACACGGAAAAGTTCGAGGTTGCTATGTTTATCGAACCCGCGCACATAGCCTTTGGCGCGGTTGAAACGCATCCGGGCGAGTTTTTGCGCGAGTTTATCCATCTGGTCGGCAGTCATGGTCGCCATAAGTCCGTGATTTTACTCCTTGACGATAGGGGTGGAAATGTACTGCGCATTTTATCACAGATGCGGCGAATGGTATAATATGTTCATGCTCCCTATGTTTCCCGAAGAACAATCCATTTACAGCGTTTCCCTCCTTAACGTCTACATCCGCCAGATGTTCGAGATGGATTACCGGCTCCGCGACGTGTGGGTTGAGGGTGAAGTCTCGAACTTCTCGCAGCCCGCGTCGGGGCACTGGTACTTCACACTCAAAGACGAACGCAGCCAGCTCAAGGCCGTCATGTGGAAGACACAGGTTGCCAGGCAGGATTATATTCCACGCCACGGCGACAAGATTCGCGCACATGGGAATGTCGCGATCTATGAGGCTGGCGGGCAATACCAGTTGTATTGTGATGAACTGGTGTCTTTAGCTACCACTGGCGATCTCCATGCGCGCTTCCGTCTGCTTTGGGACAAACTCGAATCGGAAGGCTTATTTCGGGACGAGATCAAACGTCCCCTGCCAGAGTTCCCTCAACGCATTGGAATCGTGACGTCGGCTACCACAGCGGCATTCCAGGACATCCAGAATGTGCTCAGACGGCGCTATCCTATCGCGCAAGTGATCCTGAGTCCCACGCCGGTACAGGGTGAAGGCGCAGCGCCAGCCATCGTGGCGGCGCTCAAACGAGTTGATCGTTACGGTGTGGATGTCATTTTGCTGGCGCGCGGCGGCGGCAGCTTGGA
>DATGFK010000762.1:0-2209 GCA_035309185.1 Aggregatilineales bacterium | reverse complement strand
GTTAGGTCGTAGCACGACCGAGGCCATAGTGCCCTCACCCCCTCCCTCAAAACGTTAAACTTGTCAGATTTGCCAGCCAAAGCGAAGGCAGGCGCTGTGCCTGCCTTCATCGGATGCAATGCATTAGATTGCAACAGATTGCTCGCCCTTACGGGCAGCGGATTGATCACCCATTCAGCGGCTCAGTTGGCCTGTGTGGCTTCTTCTTCCGCTTCGGCAATATCGGCAACTTCGACAGCGGTATCAGAGTCTACCTCAGGAGCCGCTTTTACGCCAGTCCCAGGCGGTACCACTGTGAGGATAGTACCATACTGTTCCGTCCAGCGCGTGCGTTCATCCTCGGTGACATCCTTCAGACTCAGGCCCAGGCGTTGGCGGTGGCTTTCGATGCTGATGATTCGCATCAGCAGCTTCTCGCCTTCGCGCAGGAGGCCGGTCGGGTCTTCCGGCGCGGGATCGGCCATCTGGCTGGTGTGCAGCAGCGCTTCGATGCCCGGCTCCAGGCTCACGAAAGCGCCAAACTGCGCCACCCGGCTGACCTCGCCCTCGATGAGCTGGCCGACGTGATACATCTCGTCCACGGCCACCCAGGGGTTGGGCTGCAAGCGCTTGAGCGACAGGCCGATTCGCTTGCCGTCGCGGTCAAGCCGCAGGATAAACACGTCAATCTCGTCGCCCACGGCCAGCAGTTCACGCGGGTGCTTCACGCGGTGCCAGGCCAGTTCGCTGATGTGGATAAGTCCATCCGCGCCGCCCAGGTCTACGAATGCCCCGAAGTCGCGCAGGCCACTGACCACGCCCCGGCGGACTTCGCCTTCCTGGAGTTCCTCAAGCAGCGATTCCTTGCGCAGATCGCGACGGCCCCGCTGCGCGTCGCGCTGGCTCAGCACGAGACGGCGGCGCTTGCGGTTGACCTCGATCACCTTTACGGCGACCTTCCGCCCAACCAGACTGCCCATGTGATCCTTGCGGTCATTCTCGTTCAGGCCACGCGGCAGATCCATGACGTGGCTGGCTGGCACAAAACCTCGCAGGTTGCCAAAGGGAACGATCAGGCCGCCCCGGTTGGCATCGGTGACGGAGCCTTCCCAGATGTCGCCGGAGTTGAGCAGTTCCTCGGCCTTGGCCCAGTCTTCGCTCTGCCGCGCCTGCGACACCGACAGGATCAGATTGCCGTCCTGGTCTTCTGGCTGAAGCACCATGACCGCGATCTCATCCCCGATGCTGTACGTGATGCCTTCCATGCGCTCCAGGTCGTTGCGCGGGACGACACCGTCGCGCTTCATGCCTACATCTACGATGATGCCCTGGTTGTCAATTGCGAGAACGGTGCCCGTCAGCAGGTCGCCCCGCTCCGGTTGCTCGAAAGAAAAGGATTCCTCGAGTAATGTGACGAAGTCCATCTCTGGACTTAACTCAGAACGTGAATCAGTCATAGACAATTGCGATAGCCCCCCAAAACAGATTTATTCGACTCGTGCAGATGGGCAAAATAAAACGGCTCCTGTGTCGTTGTCCGATCACCAGGACGCCGTTCATTCGCTAACGTACGCTAAGGAGATGCTACCGCTGCACTGGCCCGTTTGAGCCGAATGACAGCACGTGCGTAGCAACGGATAGAGAGTTCGGTCGGAGTTAAAATCCTGTAGTCCACGCCTAAGGCGCGCCGCGTCAGCGCTCCCCCCTGTAAGAGTCTGCGTTTCAGTATAGCGTAGGAATCCGGTTTGTCAAAGGAGTTTCGTGAAGTCCAGAAGTTAAACGGAGTTTAACTTGTCTTTTCATAAATTGTGACCATACTTAAGGTACGGTGCCGTCTCGATTCGGAAGCGCCAGCCAGGCTGTAAATCAGTTGAGGATCGTTAACCATGTCAGACAACCCCCCTGTCGAAAAGACTCCAGAACCAAAAGAAACTGCGGAACCAACCCCTGGACAACCTGCTCCAAAACAGACTGACGAGAAAGCTCCCGCACAGGCACAGTCAAGCAGCAGCAAACAGGACGGCGATAGAACCATCACGCACGTTACGAATGACAAACCGATTACGGATAAATTGGCTGCGGTGTTCGCGCAGCGAGAAGAAGAAAAGAAGGCCGCATCCGCGCCTGCCGCCCCGGCTCCAGCCCCGGCAGAGCCAGCGAGGCCTGTGACTCCAAAAACTGACACGTTGCCGCGCAAACCGGCTGGCCTTGGTGAGCCGCCAGCTCCTAC
>DATGFK010000761.1:0-3417 GCA_035309185.1 Aggregatilineales bacterium | reverse complement strand
AACGCGATTTTGATTTTGCGCTGAAGGAACACTGGTATCGCATCCCACAGGCCCGCGCGCCGCGCAGTGTGGATGCTGAATACGTTGCATTCTACTTCAGCCGTGCCTTCACAGAACGCAACGGCGGCATTCACTTTTATGCGCGGCGCACCGGACATGAACTCGTGCGCCGCAGCGATCTCCTGCCCGGCGAAAGCCAGCACCGGCGCGCAAATGACCTGTATTTCAAGCTGCAACTGGACGAGTTGCACGAGAAAGTACCGCCCATCCTCAACCCGACGGCGCGGCCCATTGCCTTTATCTATACCACCTGGGATCGGTTTATCTCGGCCCGCGAGATTGCAGACCTGTACAGCAGGGCTGACTGGTTTGTCGAGCGCGTGATCCATGTGTTGAAACAGATCGGTATACCATCCGAGCACCGTTGGCAAGACGAGGATGCCCGCCAGCGCATCGCCCAACTCCGCATCGAGTGCCAGCAAGGTATCTTGATGGCGACTACAGGGGTTTCCGAGGGCGGCGCCATAAGCCTGGTTCCAGGCGATTCTGAAGCCGATGTCAATAGCAGCGTCGAGGCGATCCGAGCGGCGGTTGCTGCATTGGGTGGCCCGTTGTTTGTCAGCATTCCACCGGAAAGCTAACAAGATTCGTTGTGATCGTTCCCACACCTGCTTACGCGGGTTATAGGTATAATTGGAACATTGCGTGTTGCATAACCACTCGATTGCTTAAGACACTTGATGGGTCTTCAATCCACGAGATAAGAAAGGAGGCAGGTGCAACAGTGCTGTACCTGAACTAACAGCGCTGTGCGCCGCAACTTTGATGAGACGAATTGCCGTAATGACCAGCGGCGGGGACGCACCGGGAATGAACCCGGCTATCCGAGCCGTCGTACGGAGCGCACTCGCCAAGGGAATGGAGGTATACGGCATCCGGCAGGCTTATACCGGCTTACTGGGAGGCGACTTTGAACGGTTGACCAACCGTGAAGTCAGCGGCATCCTGCAACGCGGCGGCACGATCCTGCAAACGGCCCGCAACGAGGAATTCAAGACTGAACAGGGCCAACGGCGGGGCCTGCGTCGCCTGAACGAACACGAGATCGAGGGCCTGGTGTGCATCGGAGGCGACGGCAGCCTGCGTGGCCTCCAGGCGCTGCAAAAGATGGACTTCCCGGTGATTGGCATCCCCGGCAGCATTGATAACGACATCTGGGGCACCAACATGAGTATTGGCGTTGACACTGCGCTGAATACAATTCTCCATTCCCTGGACAATCTGCGCGATACGGCTTCCAGCCACGGGCGGGCATTCTTGATCGAAGTGATGGGTCGCAACTGCGGCTACCTGGCGCTCATCAGCGGAATCCTGGGCGGGGCAGAAGTGACCATCATCCCGGAAAAAGATGTCGAACTGCAACAGATCGCCGAACGCCTGGAAGATGCCTATTTGCGGGGCAAGACTCACGCCATTGCCGTTATTGCGGAGGGCGCCAAGCACAAAATCGCCGACATTGCAGCCTATCTCCAAAACCAGCACGTCGGGTTTGAGGTACGCATTACCATCCTGGGCCACATCGTTCGCGGCGGTAGCCCATCCGCTTTTGACCGTCTACTGGCGACCCGTATGGGCGTGAAAGCCATCGAGTGCCTATGCGATGGTCAATACGGCGTCATGATGGGACTGGATGGCCGGGATATTGTTCCCGTCCCGCTGGAAGAAGTAACGTCAAAAACTCGGCAGGCAAACCTGGAATACTATGCGCTGGGAGAGATTCTCTCCCGCTGACAGCGTTGAAACCATCGCGTTTCTCAGAATGGGCCTTGTTTGCTACAATCGAGGGAGGAATATTCTGATGTTGACCGAAGGTTTCCATAGATGTCCAATCAAATAGCCGCTCCATCGGACGTTAGCGTAACGTTGGCTCCTTACGGCGCGTTTGGCCCTCGTGCCACTGCGCTCAGTGGCGATTATCCCGTAGCCACTCTATTTATTGGAATTGGTCAGGTTGGCTGGCAGTCGGTTTCGCGCATCTCTACGATGATGGCGGACACGATTGCGGCCAAAGACCTGAATCATGTGCAGTATTTTGCCGTCGCGCGGCGGCCAGCGGTTATCCCTGAGGGCCGACTTGGGCGAGAAAATAGCCTGCTGTTAACACTCGAAGAAACTGACTGGGCACACGTGCCGGGCCGCTATTCTGGGGCAGGCGTTGCCCGCTGGTGGCCCAAGCCTCCCAGAGATCGCAGCCTGATGGCGGATTATACCAGTATCCGCGCTTATGGACGGCTGCTGCTTTACGACAACCCCACTCTCGTCAACGAGACCATTTTGCAACGGGTGAATAACCTTGTCCAGGCCAGCAAAGGGCCGCAGGGCGATTTGCCCCGCCTGGTTGTCCTTACTGCGTCAATCGCAGAAGCAGAGGGCAGCGGAATGCTGTTCGACCTGGCCTGGCTGCTGCGCCTCCAACTGGTCGAAGCCCCAACGACTATTGTGGCTATCCTCACTGCCGATACAACGGCAGAATCCGAACAATTGCGTACGCTGGCCGTCGCGAACGTGTATGCGACGCTCAAAGAACTTGACGCCGTGATGGCAAATCCGGCGCAGTATCCGGTTGGCCTGCCGATTCTGGGCGGGACATCGCGTCTGGCGGCAGGCAGTATGCAGCGGCCCTTAAATTATTTGTTGGTCACGGGCGACGCAATGAAGCCCATGTCCGTGCCACCCGATGCGGCGCTGGCGGAAATGGCCGTGACGTGGGCGCTTTCGTACGTCGGAAATAAAGGGCCGGATCTCAGTCCACTGACTCCGCCGCTTGGCAAGGCCGAACGCTTCGAGGGGTATACCCTGTTCAATATCAGCAAGCTGGCAATGCCCGTTGGCGCAGGCATTGATCTGATCGGCGCGAGCCTGGCCCAGCAAATTCTTGCCGGGATGATGACCCTTCCCCCTAACGTTTCAGTGGACGAATGGGTTGAAACGACCCTTGCCGGGTTCAAGCAGGCGCTCGTCTATGACAAGCTGTTTGAGGAACCCAAGGTCAGCGAGCGTCTCAGCGAGCTGATCCATAAGACGACAGCCGAAGCCATGACTGCCGATGTACGCGCGAAAGACAAAGATTTCAATATGCGCGCGTTTGCCGAGGGCGTCTTGCGGCGTCTTGAGCAGGAAGACCGCTCCGTGGATATGATTGACCAGGGCCACACGGCGATCCGCCTGGAAACGCTTCGCACACGGGCCGAAGATAGCCTGGACGCCCTTCAACGCCGCTTGGCTGCGACGGTTGCGGGGCTGCCAACGCTGTTGTCTTGCCAGCAAGGCAACGGTCTGCAATGGACAATCGTGGCCCTGGAAGAACTCAGCCGCCGCCTGAACGAAATGTTTAACAAGTGCCGAGAACAGTCATCT
>DATGFK010000760.1:0-11496 GCA_035309185.1 Aggregatilineales bacterium | reverse complement strand
CACCACCCTGGGGCAGGCCGATGCCAGCGGACTGCCGTTCGACCCGGAGCCTCTCAATCTGGCCGACCTGTGCCAAGAATTAATCGAGGACGTGTCCCTTTCCAGCGGGAAGACCCATCACCTGATTTTTACAACATCAGGCGCCTGCGAAAACGTAGTGGCCGATAGAAGGCTGCTCCGCCACATTGTCCTGAACCTGTGTAACAACGCAGTGAAATATTCTCCCGAAGGCACTCCGGTACACATCATGCTCACCTGTGACGGCGGGCTGGCGACGCTTGCGATCAGCGATGAAGGCATCGGCATTCCGGAAGATGAGCTAACCCATTTGTTTGATACTTTCCACCGGGGCAAGAATGTGGCAGATGTTCCAGGAACGGGACTGGGCCTGGCAATTACAAAACGCGCCGTAGAACGCCACGGCGGCAGTATCTCTTTTGAGACGCAGGTCGGGCACGGCACGACCTTCACCGTCGCATTCCCGATTTCCGGGCAGCCACTGGCATAAAATTGGGTGTCACATCCAATTTGTGACAATTTGCGCTGTACAACAGGCGCAATGTCAGTAACGGGATGCTGTGAATTGCTGCACAATTAATCCAGGAACAGCCCTCACCTGAAGAGTGCTGGATCACCCGTAAAGTATCATTCATTCCTGGAGGAAGATTATGACAGCAGCGACAAGACCGCCCGCCAGTGCGCCAAAACAGAAGAAGGGCCACACGGGTGAGGCGGCAAACCGATACGTATTCCTGTTCGATGAGCATGAAGAGGTAATTCAGACCGGCAGTCCCCAATGGGACGACGTCCTTGCCCTGCTCGGTGGCAAAGGGGCGGGTCTGGCCGAGATGACTCGTATCAAGCTCCCCGTTCCGCCTGGCTTCACCGTCACGACGCGGGCCTGCCTCGCCTACCTTGAGAAGAACTGCGAATTCCCCGAAGGGCTGTGGCAAGAAATCACCGAAGCCCTCCATAAGCTGGAAGCAAAGTCCGGCAAGCATTTTGGCAGCCCCGACAATCCGCTGCTGGTCTCTGTGCGCTCCGGCGCAAAATTCTCCATGCCGGGCATGATGGATACCGTCCTGAACCTGGGCATGAACGACGCGGTGGCCGAGGGCCTGGTCGCCCTGACCGGTGACGAGCGCTTTGTTTTCGACGCCTATCGCCGCCTGGTCCAGATGTTCGGCACGGTGGTGCAGGGCATCGAAGACGAAGCCTTCGAGGATTACCTTACCGACTACAAGCATCACCGCAACGTGCAGTATGATGTCGAACTCGGCGCAGCCGACTGGCGGAAGATCACCGACCAGTTCCTGCATATCTATCGCGCCATCGTTGGCAAGGACTTCCCGCACGATCCACTCGAGCAACTGAGACTGGCGATTGAGGCCGTTTTCCGTTCCTGGAATGGCAAGCGCGCCGTAGACTACCGCAACGCCGCCAATATCCCGCACGACCTGGGCACTGCCGTCAACGTGCAGTCTATGGTCTTCGGTAATCTCGGCCAGGACTCCGGCAGCGGCGTCGCCTTCACCCGTGATCCTGCCACCGGCGAGAAAATCATGTTCGGCGATTACCTGATGAACGCCCAGGGCGAGGACGTGGTTGCAGGTATCCGCACCCCCGTGAAGATCGCAGGTCTGGCCTCTCAGCGCCCTGACCTGTACAAGCAGTTCGCCAACATCACCAACATCCTCGAAAACCACTACCACGACATGCAGGACGTGGAATTCACCATCGAGAACGGCAAGTTGTGGATGCTCCAGACGCGCAACGGCAAGCGTACCGCGCGCGCTGCCATCCGCATCGCCGTCGAGATGGTCAACGAAGGCATGATCACCAAAGATCTGGCGGTCAAGCGCGTAACGCCGCAGCAGGTCGTCCAGCTTCTGCACCCGCAGTTTGATCCCGCCGACAAGGAGAAGGCCGTCAAGAGCAACCTCATGGTTGCCACCGGCGTCAATGCTTCGCCTGGCGCAGCCGTAGGTGTCGCCGCCTTCGATGCCGACCTGGCCGAGCAGTGGGGCAAGAGTGGTCGTGATGTCATCATGGTGCGGCCTGAGACCAAACCTGACGACGTACACGGAATGCTTGCCGCCAAAGGCATCCTCACCAGCCGTGGCGGCGCCACCAGCCACGCCGCCGTCGTCGCCCGCCAGTTTGGCGTCCCATGCGTGTGCGGCGCCGAAGCGCTCGAAATTGACACCAAGCTCCGCCAGTTGAAGGTCGGTGGGCGCGTCATCCGCGAAGGCGACGTGATCTCCATTGACGGCAGCGCGGGCGAGGTTTTTGTCGGCCAGATCAAGCGCGTCGAGCCAGATTTCGACAAGGAGACCTATCTCCAGACGCTGTTGACCTGGGCTGACGAATTCCGCCGCCTGAACGTCTATGCCAACGCCGACTACCCGAAGGACGCCATCCGTGCGCGTGCCTACGGTGCGCATGGCATCGGCCTGTGCCGTACCGAGCACATGTTCTTCCAGGAAGAGCGGCTGCCCATTGTGCAGGCCATGATCCTGGCCGAACCGAACAGCAAGGAAGAACAAGCAGAGCTTGACAAACTGCTCGACTTCCAGCGCGATGACTTCTATGGCATCTTCAAGGCTATGGACGGCTTGCCCGTCATCATTCGCCTGATCGACCCGCCGCTGCATGAGTTCATGCCCGATCACGAACAACTGGCCCTGAAAGCTGCCGGGCTGCGTATCTTGGCTGACCGTCCTGCGGAACTGGCTCGCACCGAAGCGCTCCTGAAAGCGGTCGGGAGCCTGCGCGAATTCAACCCGATGCTCGGTCTGCGCGGAACACGCCTGGGCCTGATCCGTCCGGCCATCACCCGGATGCAGGTGCGTGCCATCTTTGAGGCGGCCTGCCGCGTCCAGGGCGAAGGCGGAACGGTCTATCCTGAGATCATGGTCGCCGTAACGGCCCATGCCAACGAAGTGAAGCGGATGCGTGAGATCATCGTGCCCATCGCCGAAGAAACCATCAAGCAGACCGGCTGCCCCGTGGACTACAAGATCGGTACCATGATCGAACTGCCACGCGCCGCTATTACCGCCGACGAAATGGCAAAGTACGCCGAGTTCTTCAGCTTCGGCACCAACGACCTGACGCAGACCACCTTTGGCATCAGCCGTGACGACGCCGAGGGCAAGTTCCTGCTCGACTACGTTGAAAGTGGTCTGCTGCCAGAGAATCCGTTCCAGGTCATTGACGAAGATAGCGTTGGCTATCTGATCAACGTGGCGACGCAGAAGGGCCGTAGCGTCCGCCCAGAACTGGAAGTCGGTATCTGCGGTGAACACGGCGGTGAGCCGCGTAGCATTGACTTCTGCCACCGCGCAGGACTCAACTACGTGAGCTGCTCGCCCTTCCGCATCCCGATTGCCCGGCTGGCCGCCGCGCAGGCTGCGCTCAAGCACGACAAGAAACCCGTTAGCCAATAACGACGGGCCAACGGCAAAACAATCGTGATTTTTAGCCTCTGTCCCCCACCGCCAGTGGGGGACAGAGGCTCAGGGATAGAGGGTCTTCCATGCAGGATTGGATGAAACTGTACGATCACCGCCGCTGTAGCGCCGAAGTCGCAGTACATAGCATCCACTCAGGGGATCGTGTATTCATGACGGGCAACTGCTCCGTGCCTCAGGTGGTCGTCAATGAATTGACCAGGCAGGCGGAGCGTTTCAAGCACGTCGAGGTTATCCAGGTGTTGACCATCGGCGATTGCCCGTATGTAAACCTGGAAATGCAAGGCCATATCCGCGTAAATTCGATGTTCGTTTCGGAAAATGTCCGGCAGGCCGTCAACGATGGTCGCGCCGACTTCACGCCGATTTTCCTTTCCGAGATTCCAGCCCTCTTCCGCCGTGAAATGCCATTGGACGTAGCGCTCGTGCAGGTGTCGCCGCCCGACGAGCACGGCTTCTGCTCCTTTGGCCTGGAAGTGGGCGTCACCAAGACGGCGGCGGAGTGTGCCAGGACCTTGATCGCGGAGATCAATCCGCGGATGCCACGCACGCTCGGCGATAGCTTCGTTCACATTAGCAAACTCACGCACATCGTCGAAGTGGACTATCCGCTGCCCGAAATTCGCATGAGCCAGGCCTCGCCTGTGCAGGACAGCATTGCCCGCAATGTCGCCACACTGATAGACGACGACTGTACGTTGCAAACGGGTATCGGCGGTATACCCGACGCAGTTCTGAAGTACCTGGGTGACCGCCGCAACCTGGGAATCCACACGGAATTGTTCTCCGATGGTGTGATCGATCTCGTCGGCCAGGGCGTGATCACCAACGAGGCCAAAACCCTGCACCCCGGCAAGATCGTGGCAGGTTTCGTTCTCGGCACGCAGCGGCTCTACGATTTCGTAAACGACAACCCGCTCATCGAATTGCACCCCACCGAATATGTCAATGACCCGTTCCGTATCGCACAAAATGATCGCATGGTATCCATCAACTCGGCCCTCGAAGTTGACCTGACCGGCCAGGTCTGCGCAGACAGCATCGGCCACACGTTTTACAGCGGCGCAGGCGGCCAGGTGGACTTCATTCGCGGCGCAGGACGCAGTCGCGGCGGAAAACTGATTATTGCCCTGCCTTCAACGGCCAGGAGCGACGCCCTTAGCCGCATCGTCTGGGAACTCAATCCTGGCGCCGGGATCATTACCACGCGCAACGATGCGCATTACGTAGTCACGGAGTATGGAATCGCCTATCTTCACGGCAAAACGATCCGCGAACGGGCGCAGGCGCTGATCGCCATCGCCCACCCGAAATTCCGGGCCATGCTCGAAGAGCAGGCCAGGCAATTCGGTTATCTGCCGACGCCCTATACCGGCGTCGCGCTGCCCATGTAAGTGTTGGATAGCATAGGAGGCTCACAATGTACAATTGCATTCTGGTCAGCCTGGATGGTTCGCTTGAAGCCGAAACCGTCTTGTGGGAGGTCGAAAAACTGGTCAAATCGTATCCGGCCACAGTGATCCTGCTCGAAGTCGCCCAGAAAATTGATCTCGAACAGGCCGTCGAAAATATGAGCAAAGATATGCCTCCGGGCGAAGAATCGGCGGGCGAGGAAATGGCCCTCCTGACCCACGCCAGCGAAGCGGACATCCGCGACTACCTGGAGCCAATCGCTCAACGGCTGGCTGATTCGGGCGCGACCCCTATCGTCGAGGTTAGCTTCAACAAGGCCGCCGACGAAATCCTGTTCTTTGCCCATCAATATCACGCCGAACTCATCGCTATGGCGACTCATGGTCGGGCAGGGATCAACCGCATGTTACAAGGCAGCGTAACGGAAAGCGTGCTGCATCGCGCCTCGTGCCCGATGCTGGTCGTGCGCATCCCCGATCAGCCGCTCCCGCGCTTCGCACAGAGCCAACCCGCGCCAGCAGGCGCGTAACTCTTAACTCCTTTTTTCCCCTGGTGAGCCGGGGCATTCCCTCCCCGGCTCAACCATCACGCAGGGCAGTTTTCCTCGTTGACGACTCCCACAATTTGTGACACATTTACGGCACCATCATCAAGGATCAGTCCATGTTCCACGCCTGGAATAGTCAATCGCCTCGATTTCGCGCCATCTTCGAGGCCCTTTTTGTTACCTTCCTGTGGTCAACGTCGTGGGTGCTGATCAAAATCGGTTTGCAGGACATCCCGCCCATCACCTTTGCCGGGCTGCGCTATGCCCTGGCCTTCGTGTGCCTGTGTCCATTCGCCGTCCTGAATCCCCGCTACCGTGACGCGATACGGAGCCTATCTGGACGACAGTGGCTGCAACTCGTAGCCCTGGGCGTTGTCTTTATCGCCATCGCCCAGGGCGCGCAATATCTGGCCCTCAACTACTTACCTGCCGACAGCGTCACGCTGCTGCTTAACTTCAGCGCGGTTCTGGTCGCGCTGCTGGGCATCCCATTTCTGAATGAGCGCCCATCATTTATCCAGTGGTTTGGCATCGCACTATTCCTTGGCGGCGTTGTGATCTATTTTTATCCCACTGCGTTGGGCGCTTCGCTGGCGGTGGGTATCATCGCGGCTGCCGTGTGTGTGACCACCAGCGGCGTAGCGGCACTGCAAGGTCGGCACATCAACCGTGCCGCTCATAGTGATCCCTTCGTAGTGACTTTCGTGAGCATTGGCGTGGGAGCGCTCCTCCTGCTCGGCGCCGGACTCAGCATCGCACCAATGCCAACACTGAGCCTTCTGAACTGGCTGTCCGTAGGATGGCTGGCCGCCGTCAATACAGCGTTCGCTTTCACCCTCTGGAATCGTTCCCAGCAGTCACTGTCCGCTGTCGAATCCAGCATGATCAACAACACGATGATGATACAGATCGCCGTGCTGGCCTGGCTGTTCCTGGGTGAACACCTGGACGGCAAAGCCATTGCGGGCATGGCTCTCGCCGCTGTCGGTACGCTGCTCGTGCAACTTCGCCGGGACTCCGTCAAGCCGACCCCTGCGTTGGAAAGCGAGGCTGCACTACTCGATCTGCAAGCTGAAACCGTCCAGGAGAAGATTTAAACGCCGGTTCCAAGCTGACTTTTCAGCGATTTCCCGATTTGTGAGTAGGCACGGAAGACGAGACACCAAACCACAGCTTCTGTCACATCACGGCTTAGGGTGGGGGCAAGCCACTCCATAAGAGTGGAACCAGTTTGGAATCAGTTGCCCCTCACACCTCTGGCACCAACTCCGGCTCAACCGTCTCGATCCTGCTAATCGGCGCTTTGGGGCTTGGCTTGCGCAAATTAGCCAGCACAACCCCGCCCACAATCAGCAGCGCGCCGAGCAGAACCAGCAGGCCCGGCCTTTCGCCTTCAAACAGAACTCCCAGCAGCAAACTGGTCGGCGGCATGGTGTACGTCACCAGCGTGGCCCGCGATGCGCCCCAGTTGGCGATCAGCGTGAAATACAGGATATACGCCACGAATGTATTGATCAGTCCCAGCCACAAGATTGCAGGCAGCGTACCGCTTTGCAGCGCGGCGAGATTGGGCAGCACTTGCCCCGTGACCAGCGTCACCACGATTACCGTGATCGCGCCGACGATCAGCGATCCGCCCGCCGTCATCAGGGGATCGACGTGACGCAGATTCCGTCGAATAAGCACCGCAGCGAAGGCATACGAAACCGCCGCAATCAAAACCTCAAGCTGGCCTAGCAGCGGATTGCTGGTATGCCCCGCACTGCTTCCTTGCAGCGCCAGCATGACCACCCCGGCAAACCCAGCGATCAGGCCAAAAAGTTTTCGGGTGTTCATCTTGTCGTCGGTCAGCGCCACGTGGGCGATCACGAAGCTGAACAGCGGCACAGTGCCGTTCAAAACCCCAGCCAGCCCGCTGTCAATGGTCTGCTCGCCCGACGTGATCAGCACAAACGGGATAGCGGTATTGATGATTCCCACGGCCACCAGCGACAACAGCGTTTTTGCATCCTGTGGCACTTTCTTGCGCAGGACGATCAGCGTGATGGCAAACGCAACCGCCGCCGATCCCAGCCGCGCGCTGACCAGGGTAAAGGCGTTAATTTGCGGATCGGATACGCCGATTTTGATCAGCAAAAATGACGATCCCCACACGAGGCTCAATAAACCGAACATTGCCCAATTCTTCATAGGTAATTTGCGCCAGGAAACTGTGTCGCCTCTAGGCGACGGAGGAATGGCGCTCTGCTCCTTTCTGATCTATACTTAATGGCAGTATCAGATGCGTGAAGGCACTCTCTCTTTGAGACAAGAGAGCGATAACGGTTAAACGCATAAGTCTCTGGTAGCCCCTTACCAACACAAGATAAGGGTTGCACGACGAAACCCGATGAGACGTAGTGGGCCTCGCTGAACGCTGTCGTGTGTAAAATCTTCAAGCTACGAATACCCTCCAAAGGCTGCCCTGTTAAGCAGCCTATCGTCTCGGTTAAGAAGCATCCTCGCTTCTGAGTGCCAGGGACAAACTACCAGTTCAACTGCTCCGGCTACAAGCCGCTTGCTTTAGCTGGCGGTACTTGACCGAAACTCCCTATCCACTTGCGGATATGCACAAGCGAATTGGCCTGTCCTAGCCATCCGCCTTCCATTTCTTCCGCTCCGTCCTAACAACGTCTGCCGCATCCTTATATCAATGGGAACCGGCTCATGTTACCCGACCGGTTCCCCCTCTCCTGTCCTTTGTTCATGGTCGGACACCTTTAATACTTTGATACTTGTCCTCATCCCCGACCCCTCTCCCATGCAATCCCTGTGGGACAAGGGGAGAAGGGGAAAACGCACTTCTCTTAAAGTCCCTCTCCCGCTGTCTGGGAGAGGGATTTAGGGTGAGGGCAAGGCGTTCCCTTAAAAGTGTCCTTACGTCAACCTGTCCTTTGGGAGAGGGGCCAGGAGGTGACGTCAATCCGTTATACCATCTCCTGCCGATCAAATCCCACCCGCCCTGCGACAACCTATCCTGCGAGGGAGAAAATCGCCGCCAGTTCCTGGATCACGAACGTCAGGGTGCTGAACGGAATATCGGGCCGCACCACGCGCGTTGCCCCGTCTACCATTCCCCACTCCGTCGCCAGGATGATCACGGGCGTCGAATCCACGCTGCGGATGTGCTCATAGATCTCTTCTATCAGTCCTGGATCGGTCAGCGCATTCAACACCACCACCTGCGGGAAATAGTTGATAAACATCCCCAGCGCTTGGAGACGTGTGTTAGCCGCGTTTACATACCAACCCTGGCCCTCCGCACATTCTTTGAAGGTCTGGCTGTCCATTGCGTTGCCAACGTACAGAATTTGCAGCGTTTCTGCCGACATCGTGATACCTCCGCTTCCCAATTCCCGATAACTTGACGACTAAACCAACGGCAATTCGTGTGATAAACCGCGCATTCGCTCGGACAGCGGCGCGGAACTTTGCTCAAGCAGCGCGGCCAGGATCGTAATCGCTTCCCGGATCAGTTGCGGCGGTAGGCCGCCGAAGCACAGCCGGATGTGGCTCTGTTCTTCCGGTTCGATCAAAAATGCTTCGCCCGGTGTGAAGGCCATGCCACGCCGCAGCGCCTGTTGGTAGAAATCGGCTGGCAGCCGTGGCAGTGTCAGCCAGCAGCAGAATCCCCCTGTGGGCCGTGTCCACTGGGCCGTGGAAGGCATTTTGTGCGCCAGTGCCAGCATCAGTTCATCCCGCCGCGCGCGATATTCCGGTATGACGCGCTCAAGGTGTATCTTGAAGCGGCCCCGGTGCAGAAAGTTCGCCAGGGCACGCTGTAGCAGGTGCGGCCCGGAGATGTCATGCGCCTGCCGGTACAGCAGCACCCGCTCACGGAGCTTGCTCGGCGCCAGCATGTAGCCGATGCGCAGCCCTGGCATCAGGGTCTTCGACATGCTGCTCAAATAAATCACGTGCTCCGAAGTGTCGTAGGCTTTGAGCGGCAGCGGCGCCGCTTCATCGTAAACCAGCAGCCCGTAGATGTCGTCCTCGACGATAGGCACATCGTAACGCCCTGCCAGCGCCAGCAGGTCTTTACAGCGCGGCACAGACATGCACGCACCGGTAGGATTCTGGAAGTGTGGAATCGTATAGATAAAGCGCGGCTGATGTTCCCGGATAACCTGTTCAAGCGCATCCAGGCGCAGCCCTTCCTCGTCCAGCGGAACGCCCACAGCCTTGATCCCCAAGGCATTCAGGACGTGAAGCATTCCCAGGTAAACAGGTTGTTCGACCACCACCACATCACCCGGTCGTGCCAGGCATCCGCTCAACAGCGAGAGCGCCTGGCTGACGCCGGATGTCACCATAATGTCGTCGGGAGTAGCCTCCAGGCCGCGCTCCGCCAGCAGTTTGACCAGTTCGATCCGTAGCATCTCGTCGCCCTGCGGTAAGCCGTAAAGCATCAGGCTGGAATCTTGGGCCATAGGATGCTCAAAGAAGCGCAAAAGATCGGCCATTGGGAACAGGTCAGGGTCAGATTCTGCGTAAGCCAGCGAACGCAGCCCCGTCAGACGCGACAGGCGCGGCATATCGTTCATGATGTGTTCCGGCGTCGTTCGGCGTCCAACCATCGTCAGGATCGCCTGTGTGCTTGCCGAGGCCGCCACGTGGCTGCCCCGTCCCACTGTTGATTCGATCCAGCCGCCCGCTTGCAGCTCGCGATACGCATTTTGGGCCGTCAGCCGCGTCACCGAAAGCATCGCAGCCAGTTCGCGCACCGTGGGCAGGCGGGTGCCAATCGGCATCCGCCCCTCGCTGATTTGAAGCCGTATTTGCTCCGCGATCTGCCGGTAGATAGGACTCTTGCTCTGCCGGTCAATGGCGTCCAGGTGAATGCTATGCACAGTTTTTGACTCCTGAAGGGATGCGTTTATTGTGCCACGACATTCTCCTCAATGTATAGTGACAAGTTGCCCTGAAGAGGTAGGACAAGTTCAGTAAATCCCTTGAGCCTCGCCATTGTCCAGCGCACTTTCAGGCTTTCGTCTATACTCATCCCCGATACGATTTTGAGTCTTTCACAGGAGCCTACCCTGATGTCACAGTCCCATTCAGATCACTCATCAGCCGAACCTCGTTCGTGGGTTGTACATTACTTGGGCCGTGCTGAGCGCATTGTCCTTTCGTTGATCGCTTTTGTTCTCGTGGTGCTGGCGGTCTTACTGCTGGTCAGCCAGGTCATTGCAATGATTCAAGCAGTGCTGAACGGATCAATTCGTGACGCCGCGATTGAAATTTTGGACGGTGTCCTCCTGGTTATGATGACGATGGAGATCGTCTACACCGTCACGCTATCACTGCAATCGCACAAATTGATCGCCGAGCCGTTCCTCATCATCGGCGTCATCGCGGCCATCCGGCGAATGCTGGTCATCACCGCCGAAAGCACGCACCTCGAACAGAACGCGGATCAGGGGCCTTTTCGATCGCTGCTACTTGAGTTAGGCCTGCTGGCTGTGATTGTCGGTGTACTGGCCTTTGCGATTGCAACGATGCGGCGCAGCGAAAGCCTGGTTCCTGACGACGAAACCAAACTCGAAGACGATTAGCCGGTCCTTTCACCCGCTTCACTTCCCCTCTCCATGTTATGGAGAGGGGATTGAGGGGTGAGGTTCGTTCCCCGTTCGACCACGAGACTGCCCGCTTCTATGGCCCACGTGACCGTCGCCACGCGAGCAATGAACGTCCGGTCGTGCGAGATCGCCAGCACCGTGCCCGGAAAGGCCATTAACGCCTGCTCAAACTGCTCCACGCTCTCCAGGTCGAGATGGTTGGTCGGCTCGTCTAGGATAAGCACATTCGCCTTTTGGGCAATCAGCCGGGCAATTTGCAGTTTTCGCCGCTGCCCTACACTCAAGGCGCCGATTTTCTGGAAAACCTGGTCGGCAGAAAACAGTCCATATTTGTGCAGGTTCGTCCGGTGTTCGTCCTCCATTCCAACCAGGTCGCGGCTGTATGCTTCCAGCACCGTTCGATCCACGTCAAGCGATTCCTGTTCCTGATCCAGATAGCCGATCC
>DATGFK010000759.1:0-5753 GCA_035309185.1 Aggregatilineales bacterium | reverse complement strand
GCTGCCCGCCGCCGAGGCTGCAAGCCAGCGCGGCCAGCGCGATGAACAGCACGGGGATGATCAAGCGCTTGCGACGTACAAGATCATGCTGCGACATGCTTCCAGTCCTTTTTTGTACGATAATCCTTCTATAAACAGTCTATTCCATTTGCCGATTCTTCGCTACATTGCGCCGTCAAAACAGTGGGGAAACGTTGGATAACCTATGTTTTTGGAGTGTGCCTCAATGCGAAAGATCTCGCGCGCAATCGTGATGGGTTGCAGTTTAGGGTTGTCGTTTATCGTGGGTCTTCAGACTGGCATGGCGCAAAGTACGCCTGCCAGTTCACAGTGCCAGCCGTACACAGTTGGCACAGATACCAACACCGGTTTTCCCGAAATAGAGGGCAGGTCTGATAGTCAATCGTTGTGGGCGCTGCTCTTTCCCCGTCATCTTCCCGTGTGGTCTGACGAAGACTTAAAGATCGTCTGGCGGATGACGGGGACTGGCGAACTCAGCCTGAAGGCGCAGCACAGCGACGGCACGGTGATCCAGCCGATTTGGGGGCCGGAAGAGCATGGCGGTTCAAATTGGGAGCGGCCCGGCGACGAGTGGGGAGCAGGCTTTCACTTCCCCAAAGCCGGTTGCTGGCGGATTCTCGTTCAGCGCGGCAAGGATACGGGCGAGGTCGATCTGCTGGTGGTGGCGAATCAGTCTATTGTGTTTTGAGGGGGAGGGAGTCCCTCAACCCCTAGCCCCTTCGCCCATTCTTATCCCACCTTCCTGGGTCCCAGTGGGACAGGGATGCCAGTGGCATGGGCGAAGGGGAAGGCGAGCGAATTGGGCGGGGCGAAATTGAGAACCTGGGCTGTCTACGCTGATGTCATTCAGAGGTGAGCGATAATTAGGTCCGCTTTAGGACTGGGCCTAAACGTCCCAACCCATTGCGGTATTCGACACCACAGTCGGTGGGGTCATGTGGGGCTGCCCGCCGCCGCCACTTGCGTTATCCAGTTCTTGCTCGGACAATTCCGCGTCATCGGGTATAGGCTGCGAAGGGGTCTGGTTTTCGTTGTCTTCAAGTTCCATCTGGTCAGGCATGGTGGATAGTCCCTCTTTGCTACACGATTTGTTTCAGTGTACACCCGTTACGTCTATAAATCGTCAATTGCTGAGGATAGGTTTCGAGGGATCAAGCAGGGTTGATGCTCGAAGGGCGGTGGGCTATCGAACAAGCCATTGGACCTATCGAGAGCATCCCCTTTTATGTCGCCTAGCACAAACCGTGGTTTACTGAACCCGGTTAACTTCGCGCGTTCAGCGGGGCGAGGGCCTTCAAACCAGACTAATCAAGCCCCATAAAACTACGGACTGATGTGGAATGCGCCTGTTCAATTTGATTTGCTAGGGCCGCATAACTTTCCTCCACACGATTTATGGTTCCTGCTGGAGGAACAAACTTGAGAGCCTCTAGGCTTTTGCGAATTTGCTCTTCCTTTGTCGCACCAGTTAAACACACAGCAATACTCGGTTGTTGCATTGCCCACCAAATTGCCAATGCCGGAAGCGATACACCAAGGTCGTCCGAGATCGGTTTTAAGGAAGTTCGCACCCAAGCCTCGATCACATCTCTAGTTCCTGCGGCAAACTCTGACTTCTTTGCTCGGAGATCACCCTCCCGAAGTGTTATACCTTGAACGGATTTTTCAGTCAGAAGCCCACGCTCAATAACCTGGAATGCAATTATTCCGATTCCATGTTCTTGACAATAGCCAATAAACTCGGGTGACAACGATCTGTTTAGAAGGCTAAAACGGTTTTCCACCCATTTTACATGACCAGTCGCATTGTAATCCTTCAACTGCTCCAGACTTACGTTAGATACACCAAGTTCTCGTGTTTTCCCCTGTCGCTTCAGCTCAACCATCGCCCCAATTGTTTCTTGAAATGGGGTGTTCACATCCGGTGAATGTGAAATATACAGGTCAAAGTAGTCAATCCCAAGCCTACTAAGGCTGGCATTGCAAGATGCTATTACATCGTTGTACTTGCCACTTCTCTTAAATTGACCGCTTTCATCAAGAGCAAGGCCGCACATATCAGAGAGAAAGTAACGTTCTCTTTTTAGATTTTTCAAGATCCGCCCAATCATACTTTCGGTTTCGCCTGAAGCATACACAGGCACAGTCTCTATATAGCGTGCCCCCATCTCCAAAAATGCTAATATAACTTTTTTGACCTCCTCTTCATCAATGGGGGTAAAAGGGTTCGCAAATGGGAAAGTTCCTAAACCGACAGTCGCCTTCGTGTTCACGATTAGTCCCTTCATTTCTCTTCAGGTGTTTCTATCATATACGAAATCGGTGTGCTGTGTGTCGTCAAAACACCTTAGACCACTTTTACTGGTGAAGCTCGTTGGTCAATCGTTTTGCCAAATCCATGATGCACTGAAGTCTATCAATGTCCTTGGTTCAAACATAAATCCTATTCGATTGTACGTCGTCACTAGCACCTGGACACGCCAAGGGGTCAGAGGGCTTCGCACGGACGGACTGAATCTCTTGACTCCACGCAGCCCACTGGCCCGCGCCAACTGTACAGGCGACCCATTCAATGGCATGATGCGGGGTCAATACTCTAGAGGAGGAATTGGCTATGGCTAAGGGGAGCGTACGCCGCAACCGGAATTCTGAACTGCATCTGCTTAACCGCACTGCGCAAAAGCACGACATCCGTGCCGAGGGCGAGGCCATTATCGAACGCCTGCGACAGGGCGACTACTTCCAGGTAGCGTGCCGGAGCGCAGGGGTAAACGTCCGGATCGGCGAGCGCTGGCTTCAGTTGGGCAAGGGCGGCCTGGGCTACAAGATGAAAGACAAGCACATCTGCCGCGAGGAACACGTGTGGTTCTACGAGGAGGCCATGCGTGCCCTCGCCAAAGTCGAGGGCAAGGCGCTGGATGCCTGGATGGCTGAGATCGAGAAGGGCAACTGGCAGGCTGCCCGCGACTTCCTGGCGCGGCGCTTCCCGAAGCGCTGGAGCAACAGCGAGCGCCGTTCTGTTCACGTCCGCAGCAAGGCGCCCGCAGAGATTCATCTCACATGGGGCGATGACCTGGCGCCGGAAAATCCAGGAGGTCAATCCGATGACCAGGTTCTATTTACCCCCTTTGCATCCGAAGCAGGAGGAGGTTCAACGCTCGACGGCGAGGTTTAAGGTTCTGGCCTGCGGGCGGCGCTGGGGCAAAACGAGGCTGGGCACCGTCGCGGTGATGCGCACGGTGGTGGCTAAGCCACCCAGCCGCCTGTGGTGGATTGCCCCAAACTACAAGCTGGTCGAACCGGGCTGGCGTGCCTTGAAGGAAATAGCGACGCAGATCCCCGGCACGACGATTCGAGATAGCGACTGGGAGATTCTCTTTCCCTCCGGGGCCGTCATTGCCGCCCGTTCGGGCGATGATCCCGACAGCCTGCGCGGCGAGAGCCTGGACGGCGCGGTGCTGGACGAATGCGCCTTCATGAAGCGGGGCGTGTGGTTTGAAGCCATCCGGCCAGCCCTGTCAGATCACCAGGGCTGGGCTATGTTTATCTCGACTCCCAACGGCGCATCGAACTGGTTCCACACGTTGTACGGCCTGGGCCTGGACAGTGCCGAGCCGGATTGGGCCTCGTGGCAGTTCCCAACCTCCTCCAACCCGTTCATCGCTGCACAGGAGATCGAGGCGGCGCGGCGAGTGCTGCCTGAGCGTGTCTTTCGCCAGGAGTATCTGGCCCAGTTCAGCGATAGCGCCGGGGCCGTCTTCCGTGGCCTGGCTGAAGCGTGCGTGGCCGATGTCCAGTCCTCACCCGTACCCGGCCACCAGTACGTGGCAGGCATAGACTGGGCGCGCATAGACGACTTTACGGTCACGTCCGTCTTTGACGCCACGAGCGGGACACAAGCCTTTCTGGATCGCTTCAACCAGATCGGTTGGGAGTTGCAGCGGGCGCGCATTGGCGATGTCCTGCGGCGCTTCGGCGTAACGAGCGTCCTGGCCGAATCCAACAGCATCGGCAGCCCCAACATCGAAGCCTTGCAGATGGCGGGCTTTCACGTGCTGCCTTTCACGACCACACAGGGCAGCAAGACGCAGCTTATTGATGAGTTTGCCCTGGCCCTGGAACGGAAGGCGGCGGGCGTTGAAGCGGGTTCCGTAACGCTGCTGAAGGATGCCACACAGCGGCACGAACTGGAATCTTACCAGATGCAGCGCCTGGAAAGCGGTCTGTATCGCTACTGCGCGCCTGCGGGCGCCCATGATGATACGGTGATCGCGGCGGCATTAGGTTTCCGGGCCATGCGCTTCGCCGGGGCCTCCATTCGCTTTGGGTAGGGACGGGAAGACTCCCTCAACCCCTAGCCCCTTCTCCCATAAGAATGGGCGAAGGGGAATCGGATCGAATTTGGCGGCTCGACCTCCGCTCGCCCATCTGCGGGAGAGGAGCCAGGGGTGAGGGATTCCGGATCACTCACTCCGCTATGCTCAACACGAGCCGCTTTGCCACCGCCTCAAACGGCGCGAGACTTTTTTGCGCGCGTGCCAGAACGACCGCTCCTTCGCTGGCGCTAATCAATTCAAACGAAAACTCTGCGGCGGTTTCCGCGTCCACTCCGGCGGCAATATACAGATCGGCCAGTTTTTTTTGCCATTCATCGAATATGCTGGCGGCTTTTTGACGCAGTTCATCGGAATCCGTCGCAATTGTCACAGCCAGCACGGAACATCCAGCCTGAAATTCCGAATAGACCAACAGCTTGCGCCACAAATCCAGGAAAAATTCCGTGATCGCGCGCGCTGACTCGCCTCGCTTCGTCTCAATAAGCTGGAGGGTGCGGTCGCTGGTCAGGTCAAGCGCGGCTGCGATAAGCTGGTTCTTGCCGTTCGGAAAGTGGTGGTAAATGGAGCCTCTTGGCGCACCAGTCAAGGCCAGCACTTCAGAAAAAGACGTGGCCTGAAGACCTTTGGTGGCAAGCAGCCGTATTGCGCCTTCAATCATTTGCTCTTTACTATCGCGTGCCATATCGCCCCTTGATACGAAATCCTGTTGATCGCTTACCGTATGATTCCGGTCGTTGAGCCGGGGGCTTAAGCCCCCGGCTCAGCAAAAGACCTGTGTTTTCGCGGAATCCATATGATATGATGGTCGTCATATTTCATACTTGACTATGACGATCGTCATATTATATAATGAACCCGTCAGAATAGAATTTACTTGAGAGGATACTAACCATGCCAATGATTGACATCTATGCAACTGCCGGAACCTTTAGCGATCCGCATAAACTCGCCGCTGACGCTGCCGCCACGGTGAAAACGATTGAAGCCGTACCCGATATTCCAATGTTCAAAAAGAACACTGCCGCGTTTGTGCATGACCTACCAACGGGATCAATCGCGAACGTGGATGGCGACAGTAACTATGTTCGTGTGCAGGTATTGACCAATCAAGGTGCGCTTGACCGGGCCAAGCAGCTCGCTGTGGTTGAGCAACTCACCGCGCTCGTCGCTGCCGCAGCGGGCGATGCGACACTCAAGGAACGCACGTGGGTGTTGCTCACGGAAGCTGCTCCGGGCGGCTGGGGATTGTGGGGCCACGCCCATACGAACGACGAGCTTGTTGGCGCAGCCAGAGCGGAAATTGCCAAACTCAAGGGGAGCTAAGACTCCCTCATCCCCTGCCCCTTCTCCCATAAGAATGGGCGAAGGGGAACCAGATCGAATTTTTCGGCCCGA
>DATGFK010000758.1:0-3209 GCA_035309185.1 Aggregatilineales bacterium | reverse complement strand
ACTGTCCGACGACGATATTGACCAGATCGGCGCTGGCGACCAGGGCATGATGATCGGCTTTGCCTGCAATGAGACGCCGGAATACATGCCCCTGACCATCTCGCTGGCGCACAAACTCGTGCGTACCCTGTCTGTCGTGCGCAAAAACGGATCGCTGCCCTGGCTGCGCCCCGACGGCAAGAGCCAGGTGACGGTTGAGTACGAGCACGGCAAGCCCAAGCGCGTAGATACCGTGGTGATTTCCACCCAGCACGCGCCGGAAATTTCGCAGGAACAGATCCGCGATTCGGTCATCGAGTGCGTGATCAAGCCGGTCATCCCAACAGACCTGTTCGACAAGAACACCAAAATCCTGGTCAACCCGACGGGTCGTTTTGTGGTCGGTGGCCCGCTGGGCGATGCTGGTCTGACGGGGCGCAAGATCATCGTGGACACCTACGGCGGCATTGCACGCCACGGCGGCGGCGCATTCTCTGGCAAGGACGCCACGAAAGTGGATCGCTCGGCAGCCTACATGGCCCGCTACGTGGCGAAGAACGTCGTCGCGGCTGGCCTGGCCGAGCGCTTCGAGCTGCAACTGTCCTACGCAATCGGGGTTGCCCATCCGCTATCGCTGGCCGTTGAAACGTTCGGCACGGGCAAGCTCGATGACGAGACGCTCACCAAACTGATCCGCAAGCACTTCGACATGCGTCCGGCGGCGATTATCCGCGATCTCGACCTGCGCAAGCCGATCTACCGCCAGACGGCAGCATACGGTCACTTTGGACGCGACGACCTGAAGGTCAGTTGGGAGCGTACTGACAAGGCCGAAATCCTTCGCAGCGAAGCCGGACTGAAGTAGGCCAATTTCTACAAGTGCCTCAAAGCCCCTTGCATCCCAAGAGTTGCAAGGGGCTTTCTCGTAGCAAGGAGTCACGATGAAAATCAAACGGATGGGGCGCACGGGGCTAAAAGTCAGTGAAGTCTGTCTGGGAACGATGACCTTTGGCGGTCAGTGCGACCAACTAACGTCGTTCTCTATCCTAGACAAAGCTTGGGAAATGGGCGTTAATTTCATTGACACTGCCGATGTTTATCCATTGCCACCAGACCTGAAAACCGTTGGCGATACGGAAGCCATTATCGGCAACTGGTTTAAGGAACATCCAGGCCGTCGCCACGAGACAGTCCTGGCTACCAAGTGCAATGGGAGAATGGGCAGCGCGCCGAACGACGAGGGCCTCTCACGCCGCCATATCATGGATTCCATTGAGGCGAGTCTGCGCCGCTTACAGACCGATTTCATAGACCTGTATCAGGTGCATTTCTACAGTGCCGAGACCCCTTTAGACGAGACACTGCGCGCCCTGGACGACCTGGTACGCTCCGGCAAAGTGCGTTACATCGGGTGCAGCAACTACCGGGCCTACCAGCTTGCGAGAGCATTGTGGACGAGCGACAGGCTGGGCATCAGCCGCTACGACTGCATCCAGCCCCGTTATAATTTGCTGTTCCGCGAATGGGAAAATGAACTGCTGCCCCTGTGCGCGGAAGAAGGCGTCGGCGTGATCGCCTACAATCCCCTGGCGGGCGGGTTCTTGACGGGAAAACATCGCCGCGAGACCGCGCCCGAAGTGGGTGGGCGCTTTGCGCTGCCAGAATCGGGCGACCTCTACCGCCGCCGCTACTGGCAGGATGCGCAATTTGACATTGTGGAACGCATGAAACAATTCTTTGCAACGCGAGGCAAATCGCTGGCGCAGGTTGCCATCGCCTGGGTGCTGGCGCAGCCGACCATCACCTCAGCGATTGTTGGCGCCACACGGGCGGCTCAGCTAGAGGAGAGCCTCCCGGCGGTAGACCTCTCGCTCGACTCCGAAGAGAGGGCTTTCCTGGATGGCCTTTGGTACGACCTGCCACGCAATCCCGATCCGAGCATCGCGCTGCGGTAAACAGGTTCATTGCCCCATCACTGCACGCAGTAGCAGAAAACAATTCCAGAATTGTCTGGTCGGCTTGCGCGGCACACGATAATGGCTTATCCTGACCGCACATCATTGTTTTACAAATAACGAAAGTGATACGCCATGATCTGCCCGAAGTGCCAGACGTCTAATTCTGATGCGGCGCGCTTCTGCCGCAATTGTGGCAGCGCGCTCAGTATGACTTGCGGCAATTGCGGGGCGGCATTGGCTGCCGGGGATCGATTCTGTACGTCCTGCGGACAGCCGACTGGCACGACCACATCCGCTGATCAGGATCGCTTGGAGCATTTGAACACCCTGGCGCCTACTGCGCTCGTCAGCAAAATTCGCATGGCGGAAGTCACCAGCGACCGCAAGGTGGTGACAGCGATATTTGTAGATGTAGTGGGTTCGACAACGCTGGCCGAGCGTATGGATGCCGAAGAATGGACATCCATCATGAACCGCGCCTTTGAATTGTTTTCGCCTACAATCTACCGCTATGAGGGCACCGTTGCGCGCCTCCTGGGCGACGCCTTGCTGGCCTTCTTCGGTGCGCCGATTACCCACGAGGATGATCCAGTCCGCGCGGTGCGGGCAGCCCTGGAAATCCTTGACGCCGCAGGCCGCTACGCGGAAGACGTTCGCCGTCAGCACGGAATCGAGTTCGCCGTTCGGATCGGCATCAATACCGGGCCGGTGGTGGTTGGCAACGTAGGAAGCGATCTGAAATATGAATACACTGCGATGGGCGATGCTATAAACCTGGCGGCAAGGATGCAATCCGCAGCCCGACCCATGACCGCACTGATCTCACAATACACCCATAAGTTCAGCGCGCCGTTTTTTGATTTTGCCGACCTGGGCCTGATCGAAGTCAAGGGCAAAGCCGAACCTATCCATGCCTATGAAGTCACCAGGCTCAAGGCCGCACCAGAACGTGCCAGAGGGTTGATCGGTCTGGACAGTCCGATGGTAGGTCGGAGCATCGAACTCGAGTCCTTGCAGAAGCTCCTGGCTGTGGTGCGGGCCACCAATGGCCGTGCCGCCGTGATCCTGGGCGAACCGGGCCTCGGCAAGAGCCGCCTGCTCAGTGAATGGAAGAGAACATCTCCCTCCGTGCGTTGGGCCGAAGGCCAGTGTCTATCTTACGGAACTGACTTACCTTATCATCTGCTGCTCTCGCTGCTGCACTCGCTGGTTGGCGTCACATCGGTTGCCCCGCCAGGCGATGTACAGGTCGCGCTGCAAACCCTTCTGGAC
>DATGFK010000757.1:0-5646 GCA_035309185.1 Aggregatilineales bacterium | reverse complement strand
GGCGAACTGGTTTGGCTGGCTGATGGAAAAACGTTACTCATTCCCTGGGCAACCGGTCAGGGGCCGCATCGACACGCGCATATTACGCTTGTCGCGTCGGACGGTCAGATCAAGTGGGACATCCATAATGGTGACCAGGATATTACCGAGTTGCACTGGCTTCGTGAGCCACAAACCGAATTGCAATCACCTAAGCCCGACAAGCTATTTTATGTCGCACAACAGGGTATCTTACAGTCTGTCAACGTCCTGGATTTGACCACTGGGCAAAATCTCAAACTCGCGGACGGATTCGACCAGATAAGCGCCCTCGGCTGGGATATTGATTCACACACAGTCAGTTTTTGGTGGCACGCTCCGCACGCCCTTTCTGGAACCGATCAGTATCGCCTGGATGGAACTCGCATTTATCGTCTTCCGGCATCAGGGCCAGTTGATCAGGGTGGTGACGTGTACCTCTCGCCGGACGGTAAGGCGGCCATCCTTGGCATACATCAAGCAAATGGAATATCGTTACAGTATTCGGCTGTGAACGGCACAGCAGCGCATGTGATCGATCCTGCAAGAATTAGGGTACATGAGGTCGCCTGGTCTGGCGACAACAGGACATTTGCCGTGTGGGATGACCTGAGCCTAGAAGTCCTGGACATTGACGGAAACAGTCGATGGTCTGTCAGGCCCGCTAAATGGTCGCTGATCTGGAATGGACAGGGCCTCTCTTTTGACCACTGCCCGTCGATTTACCGTTAATGATGCCGAAAGCGTCTTTGCCCTAGCTGGATGAGTCGCTATTTTGGGCGCAGCGCACACCAAAGATGCCTGGTCCGCCGTCGGGCTGGACACGATAGGCACTTCGAAGCATATCGGCTCCTCTCTCATAGTAGAACTTTCCTCGTACCACACGAGTCGCGTTCACGTTCGTCGTATCCTCGCGCCTGTCAGATGGATCGTAAGGGTAGGGCTGGAAGATGGAAGCTGTCCACTCCCCGACCATGCCGCTCATGTCCAGTGCGCCAACCCACGAGGCATTCGACGGGATAATGCCCACGTTCATCCTATCACCGCCCAGGTCGGTCACTGCCCAGGGTGCTTTTGTGGCATCCCACGTGTTGCCCCAAGGATAAATCAGATCGTCTGGACCGCGCGCCGCATATTCCCATTCGGCCTCTGTGGGCAGGCGCGCCCCGCGCTTTTGACAGTAGTCACGGGCCTCTATCCATGTCAGGTTGTTCACAGGCTGCATATCACCTTCAGTGTAGGATGGATTGGCGGCCTTCCCAGCGAAGCGCTTGAACTGTCCCTGAGTAACCTTTGTCCTATCCAACCAGAAGGGCTTGTCAAAACACGTCCGCGTCTGGGGCCACTCGTCAATATGATCATCAGTCTGGAAGGCGGCCCCGCTAACCCTGTCTGCCATCACCACCTGCGCTGCCGTACTGCCCATCGTAAAGCAGCCCGCAGGAACTTCGACCATATCCACGTCGTTGAACCGCTGAACGATTGGCGTCCATTGGCTGTTGGATTTCACACCCTTGGGAAAGTCAGGTGTTGGCGTTAACGATAGCTGCTGAAGGTTTTGTGACGCGAGGTCGTCGGACAGTGCGCAGCGAACGCCAATATTGTCCGCTATTGTAGGATCATTTCCAGCGCGGATCGCAGTACGTAAGTGCTTCGCATCGTTGTTGGCAGCACTGCCACGCACGACACGTGGCCCCTTGCCCTCGCCTGGGTCTTCCCGCCCATCTGTCGCATTGTAGGGATAGGGCCGGTACAGGCTGCTCGTCCACTCCTGCCCGTCACCAACCAGGTTCCGCGCATAAACCCAAGAGAGGTCGTTGGTGACAGGAGTGAATGTCTGGTACACGGGCTGGCTGCCCGATGGGTAGGCAAGGTTATCCGGGCCTCGCGCCGCATATTCCCATTCGGCTTCTGTGGGCAGGCGCGCCACGCGCTTTTGGCAGTAATCTCGCGCCTCAGACCAGGTGAGGCCAGTCACTGCCATCGAGTCGAAGCTACAGCTTTTGATACAAATAGAGGCTGTTTGATTGGCGGCTTGCCCACCAAAACGCTTGAACTGCGCCTGAGTCACTTTGGCGAGATCGATCCAGAATGGTTTGTCAAAACACTGCTGGTTGACTGGCTGCTCACTCGATTGCCCTTCGCCGCTGCCCATCAGGAAACAGCCGGGCGGGACTTTCACCATCGTTACGCCGTTGAATTGCTGAAGCACCGGCGACCAGTCTTTGTTGGCCGTAATCAGATCGGCGGGCATCGGCATGGCCGTAGGGGGAACACTCGTGATCGACGCCGTTCCAATCATCGCAGGTATTGTGGTTGCAGCCGGTGAAAGGGTTGCAAAGACAGTTGGTGTTTCAGTCTGCGCAAGTCCTGGTGTGGCCGTTGGCATGGGCCCCAGGCCGGAATCCCACAATGAGACGAGACCCTGTCCGCTATTCGAGACATCCGTGCCAGTGGTCAAAATGAAACGGCCATCCGGCGAGAAAGCCAGTCGTTGAATGCTGTGTTGGCGATCCGTGAACGTGCGGATCACTTTCGCGGTCTGAACGTCCCACAATTTGGCCGTTGTGTCCAGGCTTCCTGTCAGGATATAGCGGCCATCCGGCGAAAATGCGACACTGAGCACAGCGTAGTTGTGACCCGCGTAGTCACGGACAATATTATTGCCTGTTGGCAGATCCCACAGAACGGCGATGGTGTTGTTGACTTTGTCGGTATCAGCTATCAGCACATAGCGGCTGTCAGGCGAAATTGCCATCTGTGAGGACGTGGCGGATTCAGATTGACTGGAGACGCCATGCAAAACCTTTCCTGTCTCAGCATCCCACAGCCGAACACTATTTTGGCTACTGGTGAGGACGTAGCGACCATCGGGCGATAAGGCTACACCCGGTATCCACTGCTCATCGTCGGCGAAGGTGTGCAGCGTCTGGCCTGTCTGAGCATCCAGGAGGGCGGGCGGTTTCCCATACCTGCCCAAAACCAGGATTGAGCGGCCATCGGGCGAAAAGGTAACACTGAAATAGCTCCCCACAAAACTACGTACCGATTGTCCAGTCTGGACGTCCCAAAACTTGAGAATACCGCTGCTGTCAACGTTATCGCAGGTCAAGAGGTAACGGCTATCCGGAGAGAAGACTCCGCAAAACATTTCTATCCGAGGCGAAAACGTCTGTAAGACCTGAAAGGATTGGGCATCCAGCAACTGCACGTTGGTTTCCGATTGGATCACAATATAACGCCCATTCGGTGAAAAGGCGGCATTGAGGTTGTAGCCATACCCATAGGGGCCCCAGGTACGTATGGGTGTCGTCACATAGGGGCCAAGCGTGGCCGCTGCCGTAACTATCGGCGTGTTCGTGGGGATCGCTGCGGACGTTGGGTTGCTGGCAGACACAAAAAATGCGAATGACAGCATAGCCGCGAGAATACCCGTCATAATGTACCGCTTCATAACGGCTCAGCCCCTTCAGTTAGTGACCCGCCACAAGTAGATTACACCGTCGCCATCCGCCGAAGCCAGTGTTGTCCCATCATGGCTGAATTGCACGCTCGATACCTGTGCGGAATGGCCTTCCAGCGCCGCAACCGGTTTGCCAGTGGCAACATCCCATAGGTGAATCGCGTTATCCGCTTGGGTAGGCTTGGCATAATGGAACAAGGCGTAAGTCGAGGCCAACAATTTGCCGTCGGGACTGAAAGCAATTCCGCCGATGGCCTCATCGCTGGGCTTCAGGACGGTGAGTTGTCCCGTAGAGACTTGCCAGAGTTGGATGGTGTTGGCATAGGTGGCGGCCAGCGTTTGACCGTCGGGGCTGAAGGCGAACTTGCAGAGATTAAGCTGTACCGGAGGGAAATTTGACGGATCTGGCATTGCCGCAGGCATCAACGTCTTGCTGACCTTTCCGCTGGGAACGTCGATAATGGTGACGACAGGTTGAACGGCTCCAGATGGATATATTGTGTATGCCACCAGTTTGTTATCCGGGCTCAGTTGTAGGCCACAGACGCCCTCATAAGGGTTATTAGAAGTTACCGGTACGCTTAGCCTGGTCAGTGGGATAGTTTTGAGAACGCGGGCGTTCGAAACATCCCATATCGTAATACCGCTCTGGCTGACGTAGAACAACTGCTTGCTGTCGGCGCTGAAATTCATCCAACGAACGAGCGCGCCGATCTGTTTTTGCATGAGTGCGCCAACGGGTTTTGCGCTCTGGGTGTCCCATAGGATCAACTCATGAAAATCGCTGTCCCCGTTGTAGCCATCCGCACCGATAGTCGCCATCCGCTTGCCATCGGGACTGAAAACCACGCCTACGTTGACGCCGAGAGTCATCGTGTCTGGGACTTGTAAGTCCTGGACCTGGCCGGTGTCAACGTCCCATAGGCCAAGTTTCGTTCCGCCCAGGCCGTACAGTGAATCTTCCCATACCACCATGTGCTGCCCGTCGGGGCTGAGGGCTACACTTCCCCCGCAGTATTGCGCCTTGCAGATATTCTGTTGTTGGCCTGTTGCCACATTAAGCAGTTCGTACTTTTCGTAACCCCGCGCGGATAGGCGCGTCCCATCCACGTTCAAGTCAATGTCAACGCCTTCGTCGCAGCAGCCGGGCCCAAGACCATAGCCGCCCAACAACCCTTTCTGCTGTGTGGGCTTGGGTGCCCATTGTACCCACTGGTCGTCCTTGATGCCCAGCGCTAACGGCGATCCATCAGACGCAAAGACCAGGCTCTCCCACCAGGTGTCTTTCGGGAGAAAAGCCGGGTCCTTGCCACTCTCGAACTGCCAGAACCACGCCGAATCGCCCCGGTAAGACACCGCATTGCCATCGGCGCTGAAGGAAACCTCGTCTACGCCGTACACCTCGTCGGCCCTGCTGGTGCGCTCATAGCGACCATCCACGTTCCAGATGCGAACGTAGTTATCGCCCCCGCCCGATACGATGAGCTTGCCGTCAGAACTGAAGGCCAGCGCAAGAATTCCGTTACCCGCGTGATACAAACCGTTCGGTAACGTCGGCACAAATTCACCCTGCATTGCGCCGCTCTGAATGTCCCACAGCCGGATCTCATTATCGGAATCACCCGAAGCCAGCAATTTCCCATTCGGGCTGAAGGCCAGGCTATGGATGACCTCGGCTTCCGTATGGGTCACGCTTCCCTGGTTTGGTGGGGAGGTCTTCGTTGCAATGTCCTGCCATGAGGAACGTTTCGATCCCGGAGTAACATTCCACAGTTCAATCGTGCTGCCGTTGGCCGCCGCCAGGATAGTTTCATTGGGACTGAAGGCCAGCACGTGTCCACCAGAAATCCCCGGCAGCGCAGACCTGGCTGAAACGGTTTTGACATCCCACAGAACGATGTCTGTGTCATTGGAAGAAGCGATGAGATCGCCTTTGGGACTGAACAGAACCTGCGTCATCGCGCCAGGGTAGCCTTGCAGCCGTTGCCCGGAACCGTTCAGCGCGTTGCTTTTGTACAGCCAGACACCCGTTGTACTGGCAATGGCGACGAGCGTCCGATCCGGCGACCAGGCGATCTGATACAGCGAGCCCTTGCCAGGGATGCCGTCAACCCTGAGATGCTGGGCATTGTCTGGCGTGATCTTTTGGGCTGACGCGGGAGATC
>DATGFK010000756.1:0-3296 GCA_035309185.1 Aggregatilineales bacterium | reverse complement strand
GGAACCTGCCCGACAGCCTGAGCTTCGCCGATGGAATCGGCTGCGTCTATATCGCACAAGACCAGGACTTTGTGGTGCCAGGGTTAGGCAGTCCCAATGCCGCAGAATCGTCTTCGGTCTATGTCTTCAATACCACCAACCCCGCGCAGACCACGCTGATCAAGATCGTTAAGCCCGGCCCCAAAGTTGGCGAAATCGAGGAAGGCATCAAGACTTACGCCGGCAGCCATCCCAACGCCGTGGTGATCGGCAGCAAGTTCGTCTATGTTGCCAACGGCAGTGACGACACCATTTCGGTGCTCGACAAGAAATCTAACGACGAACTGAACCGGATCAGCCTTTCGATATTCGAGGGATTCGATCATCACCTGAAAGGTATTCAGCCGGTTGCGCTCGCCCTCAGCCCCGATCAGAAGACGTTGTATGTTGCCGAGGCCGGTCTCAATGCAGTCGCGGTGATCGATTTGGACGATGCGAAAGGGGAAATTGAAGGATTGATCCCAACTGCCTGGTGGCCGAGCAGCGTGGCGGTGAGCACCGATGGCCGCACTCTTTATGTGGCCAACGCGAACGGCCGCGGCGCTGAGCCTAACAACAACTTCCCGCCCAACAACCTGGGTTCGCCGAAGTCGAGCACGATAGGCACAGCCAATTTCTTTTCGATACCTTCCGGCAAGGCGCTGGTTTCTCTTACACATCGCGTGCTGCTGAATAACGGGTTTGTTCCATCCCATGAGCCGGAGGACGATGGTCCCATTCCTTCGGAGCCGGGCGTTGCCAGCCAGCAGATTAAGCACATAATCTTTATCAACAAAGAAAATGCGACCCACGACCTGATTCTAGGCGACATCACGCAAACCAAGAAAGGCGTACCGGTGGATGGAGATCCGGCCTACTCGCTGGGTTACGCTGCAACCCCGAACCACCATGAGTTGGCGCTGCGCTTTGCCTTCAGCGATAACTTCTTTCTCGAGCCTTCAGTGTCGTCAGATGGACATCGCTGGCTCAACGATAACTTCACCACGGAGTTCGAGCAGACCCACTGGCCGGCCTCCTACGGCGGCAAACGCAACGACTCGGGCGACGATCCGGACGTCTTCATTCCCTATCCGGGACGCCTTGGCTTTACCGACGCAAACAGCTCTGCCGATCCCAACGATTACGACGAGCACGGCGGCATCTTCGCGCACCTGGCGCGCAACGGAAAGGACTTCGCGAACTTCGGCAACGGCTACGAGTTCGCGATAGTAGACGAGGATGGCGGGACCGACCCTACCGGTATTCGCAATCACGTCAACGTGCCTATGGAACAGGTGATCCGCGATCACAGCGACCACTTCTACCCCGAGTTCAACACCCACATTCCCGATGGACCTTTGCCGGAAGATCCCACGCGCTTCAGCCGTTTCGGACGTTTCAAGCAGGTGTTCGAATCGCATTATGTTGACCGCGACAACGACCTCTGCAAGCTGCCCAGCTACGTAGACCTGTACTATCCCAACGATCACACCGGCGGCCCCTTTGACATCAACCCTAACGGCCCAGCCTGGTCGTCAATTCGTTATTTCCAGGACAACGACGAAGCCCTGGGGCTCACCGCTGACCTGGTCTCTCACAGTCCGTGCTGGAAAGACACAGTTATATTTGTCGTTGAAGACGATCCCCAGAACGGTTTTGATCACGTGAACGGAGAGCGCTCCATCTTCCTGGCCATCAGCCCCTGGGTGAAGCATGAGTTCGTCGGCAAGACGCACTACAGCCTTTCCAGCATTTTCAAGACGGTGAACCTGATTCTCGGACTCCCGCCGCTCAATCAGTATGACGCGGGCGCGACCGATCTCCGTGACATCTTCTCCGAGACGCCGGATTTCACGCCTTACAACTTCACTCCAATTCAGTTCAAAGTGGGAGCGAGTCAAACCTGGATGGCGCTCACGCAAGGGCTGGATTTCAGCAAGCCAGATGCGAATGAAGTGGAGTTGCGCCGGGCCATACAGTTATCCGAAGGCATTCCACACCGAAAGCCGGGCAAGAAATAAATTTGTAATGCAAGTTTTGTGCTCGGAATAGGAAAAGGCTGAAACAGATTGAAAAATCCGTTTCAGCCTTTGTTGCTTCGACCAGTGGTAAAAAGTCAAACACCCTGGCTTCTATTTGCCCACAGTGATGATCTCACGTGCTTGCGCCAGCACGCCGGAGCTATCCCAGGTATTGGCCACGATTCTGTGGCTGCCAATCGGAAGATTGATCAGTGCATCCGCGTGATTGCTATACGTGCGGTAGATCTCGTGGTCGTCGGAGTAGACGATGATGGCCGATACCGGGTGAGCGCCTGCGACTGCTTGAATCTGAAAGTGTGCCGGGCTAGTGATTACATTGGGACCTGGCAGGGGAGAGAGGATTTGAACATGCAAGGCGTTGTTCCCAAAGAAGTCGTCCATCGGGGCGGCGGCATTTGCCAGGCCAGGGCAGCTCGTAATGCCCAGCGCCACGCATGCCGTCTTTAAGACGCTCTCATGGTTATACCAATGCGCAGATTTAAAACCGCGCTTGACCTGCGGACCGATCACTACCGTCAGGATGTGTCCTCCGCAGCCTTGCATCACTGTCGCGCTGCAGCGATTGTCACTGCCCAAATTCCCTTCATCAAAGGTGACGATCATAATGCCGTCGCCACCCGGCTGAAATTCCGGACGCGCAAGTATGGCGGGAATGTGGGTGCGCAGCCAGTTGTCCGCAGCCTGCATGGTGCCATCATGCGCATCATCCAGGAGGTTGGGAGTCACGTAGTTATAATTTGCGCCCATGTCTGTTGCGATGTTTGCCGGATATGGCACTGCATTGAGCGCTTCGCTGGAAGTATTGGTATCGCTGAAATAGGCGAGCGGGTCGTGCCGCTTTACATAAGGATAAGCGGCGATGCCTTCAAACCCAGCATGCGGAATGCTCTCTTGATACGACCGCCAGGTCAGGCCGTGGATCATGAGCTGGCGCACAATGTTATCCACGTCGAAAAACAGCGTTGTGTTGTCGTCGAGGGTGATAGTTTCGCCCGCCGTGAGGTGCATCAGCGTCGAAAGCGAGTTGTGCGTGTCCGCGTATGACTGCGTCGCCAACCCATATTGGCTGGCCAGTGACATCAGGTATGGCATTGATGCCGCCGCATTTTCGTAGCTGTGGTTTTCTTCGGTGATGATCCAGACGTGCCTGGAGCGCGGCACCTGCGCCATGAGCGTTGTACCGAGCAAAACCAGAAATAGTGTTGCCCTCATCATGCGTCGGCCTTTCATCCATGA
>DATGFK010000755.1:0-4174 GCA_035309185.1 Aggregatilineales bacterium | reverse complement strand
AGTTGGCGGAAGGTCACGCCCACGTAGAGTTCGACCACGAACAACAAACAGGCGGCAATGAGTTCGCCCCGGTTCAGCAGCACCATCACACCTACCAGGCTCATGATGGCAACTAGAATCTCGCCTGTGAAATAAAGGCGGTTCACATCGTCCAGTGTACCGAAGACGTTGATCAGGATGAGTTCAGCCCCCAACAACGCGATCACGAGCAGCGTAATTCGCCACAGGTTCAGGGCGCGCTGCTGCTCAAAAGTATCGCTGTACCGTTTTTGCATGGTTAGCAGGCGCTGCATCCACGGCCAGGCCGGATTCGATTCAGGCGTCTTCGCGTTATTCGCATTATTCATGTTCTTGTTATCCATGACTGCCTGTGCCATTATTCCCGTTATGGCCGTTTGGCGCGCTCGTGCCGGCCTGTTTCCCGCCCAGTAAATTCAGGCCGAGCCGGATCGAAGCCTCGCTTGCGCCGAGGGCTTGCCCGAGTTCGCTGACGGTTATCCGGATCAGATCATCCATGCTGTTAACTGCTTGCAACCGAGCAGAAATGGCATTGACCTGCAATTCTTGCTGCGCGCGTTCCTGGGTTTGCTCGAAAAGGCGCGCATTGTCCACGCTGAGGGCCAGGCGCTGCGCCACCGATTGCAGCATTTCCAATGTATCTGATTGGCGGGCGCCAGCACTGACTTCGACTTCGATAGCCCCGATAGCCCGTCCACGCAGTTCAATGGGCACGGCGATCACCTGTTGCGTTCCGTTCTGGGTTATGACCACCTGGCGATTGTGAACGGCCTGTTCAAGTTCGCCTGTCCAGACCGCGTCGGTACGCAGTTGATTATTCGACAGTGTGTAGCCGACGACTTCGTCGGGCCGTGCCTCAAGGTAGCTTTCCCACGCTTCGCCGGTCAGGCGGCGGTTCAGGAGCTGAATTTCGCGCAGGTTTGCCTCGGCTTCGATGAACAGGCGACGGTTTTCGTTCAGTGCAGAACGCTGTTCCTGAAATAACTGCGCGTTGTTGATGGCAATGCTGGTATGAGCGGCCAGGATGCTCAGACTATCCACGTCATCCTGATTGAAGGCGTGCGGGCGCGTACTCTGGATATGAAGTACGCCAATCACGTGATCGCGAGCGATCAGCGGCAGGGCCAGTTCAGATCGCGTTTCGGCCAGCCGCTCGTTGCGCCGGTTGATTGGTTCCTCATCATCTTGCTCAGTGCTGGTCTGGATTGGTTCGCCCAGCAGAGCCGCCTGTCCAATGATCCCCTGTGAACCGACGGCCAGCCGGTAGCCGCGTTGCAGGAGCGCTGCGCCCATCTCGCCAGTGCTGGCGACGAGATTGGTAAAGCGCTGCTCCGGGTCGTTCATAAATATCTGGACGTGATAAAAAGCGAAACGATCCCGAATGAAGGTCACGACTTGCTGTAGGAGTTCATTCAGGTCAATGTAGGCGGAAGCCCGCTGGGCGACTTCAGAAGTGGCCCGAAGCTGGGCCGCAATGCGTGAAGAGTACAGCAACGCCCGCTTGAGTTCGCTCGCGGCCCCGCCGACGATCAGGCCGATGCCGATGATCAGCGCCAGGTCTACAAAAACGTTTAAGGAAATGGTAGCTGAATCCAGCCCGCCTGGCGCGCGAAGTTGCAGCGTAGCTGCCACCGCAATCAGAACGATCTGGATAACCATCGTGAGCAGCGTTCCGCGCCACTGCCAGACCAGACCGGCATACAGCATCGAGAGCGACAATAGCAGCACGTTGTTATCCGCCACGCCGTTTCGCACCCCTATGAGGGCAATGACTGTTAACACGGCGTAAAGCAGCCCTTCGGCAACACGCAACCGACCGACATGAACCAATCCGACGACGATCAGGGGGATGATGGCACTGGCTAACGCAGAAAGGGCGACACCCTGCCCCTGCGGGCGAGTTCCCAGAATAACGAGTCCACCCACGACGGCAAATGCCGCGCCCAGCAGCAGGAATACAGCATAGGCCAGCGTGACGCGCGCTCGCATGTCGTCAAGGCTGTCTGCATAGCGATGTCGCGGGGTAAAGGCCAGGCTTATAAGCGAGAGGTTTCGAGTCTGCATGGGTCGTGCTTTCTGTTGATGAACAGGTTCATACACCAATGAATCGACATTCAGTCGTCCCGGTTCTTGCGGTTATCCGGGTTGCCCAACCGGATTGCCACTCTTGGAGACCGGAACGCATCTGCGAGGCTTTGCGTAGCCGCAGCAACCACGGCTTCCACGTTCGTGGTAGACTGCATCCGCGTGCTGATCTCATTGACGAGAGCCTCACGCTGCGCAATACGCTGAGCTTCTTCGAACAGCCGAGCATTTTCAAGAGCCAGTCCCAGCCGTTCGAGCACTTGCTGAAGAATCGTGATCTGTTCGGGCAGCAAATCCTGGTCGCCCGCGACCTCAAATTCCATAGCGCCGATAGGCTGTCCTCGTACGCTGATAGGCAGAGCGATGATTTGAGTCTGGGCCCCGGCCAACCGCTGTATGACAAGCTGATTACGCCGGTTGGCTTCGGCAAGGGTCGCCGTCCACTCCGCGACGTTTTCCACCTGTCCCGTGCCCAGGTCAATTGTGTAGGCAGGAACAGCCGACTGTAGTCGGAGGTAATCCGACCATGCGGAGCCAGTCAACTGCTGGTTGAGCCGTTCCACTTCTCTCAAATTGGCACGGGCCTGCTCAAACAGGCGGCGATTTTCGCCAACCTGGGCCTGGGATTCCTGGTACAGGCGAGCATTATCAATGGCAATTGCGATCTGGTTGGCGAGCGTTTCAAGTTCGTTAATGTCTTCAGGGCCAAAGGCGTTGGGGCTGCTGCTCTGAACGTCCATCACGCCGATGATCTGCTCGCCGACAGACAGGGGAACAACCAGTTCGGCGCGCATCCCAGGCAGGAGGGCTGTCCGGCGATAAGTGCGTTCCTCACTGGTTTCATTGACCAGGATCGTTTGCCCGCTGATCGCCACGCGCCCGATTACGTTCAGGCTGCCGATGGAGACCTGTTGACCGATGGTCAACTCGCCGCTGGCGGGTGTGCCAGCCATCAGCGTGGCCTGACGCCGATCCCGGTCCGAAAGGTAAAAATGTACTTCTTCGACCCTGGAAAAAGCATCCTGCACGAGTTTGACGGTCTCCGTCAGCATGGCACCCATGTCAAGGTGCATCGCCAGCAACTGCTGCGCGATGGCGTTGCTGGCAAGGGCCAGATTGAGGCGCCGCTGTTCATCCTGTGCAGCGACCTGTCGCACGGTGCGAGGTAAGCCGTCAGCAACGACGTAGATCGCCGCAGCGCCGAGGATAATAATCAGCGAATTGACGACAAAGTATTGCACATCAGGCGTGGCACCATTGAGAAATGCAAAAGTCGAGATCGCCAGCGCGACAATGGAAAAAGCAATAGCCACGATCAAGGCACGAGAGCCTACCAGGAGCGCGGCCAACGCTGCGCCCACTATCATCAAGACCAGGCTGAGCGATGCCTGCTGAAGAGCCACCGCAAACAGATAGATAATGCCGATCCACACGGCAAGAATGATGGTTCCCCCCGCGATTTGTCGCCCACCACGGGTCAGGATCATCGCCAGCACAGCGCACAGTGCCAAAGCGACGCTCGAAGCGATGACACTGAGGTTAAAAGTCAGGTTTTGCGGATCGGAAAAACCAGGTTGCAACAGCGTAACGATAACCGACAGCACCGCAGCGATGATTAAGATGCTGCCCGTGGCGTAGGTTCCGCTGGCCCGGAGCCGCCGAATCGGATCGGGATAGATTTCTAGCGGGAAAAGGCGACGCAAGATATTGCGCATAACTTCAGCTATCCTTGTCTATCCTTTGAGCGCCCTGGGGCTACCGCTTCGTTTATGGGTCACGTCTATTTTTCGCCGGTGGGGGTTATGCGGTTGTATGTGTCTGTGGATCGTTTACCCGTTGGCCGCGTATAATTTCCGTCGGTACGCGGCTCCATCTGAAGGCGTACCCTCGCTTGCCGCGCATTGAGGGCCTGAGCCATCTGTTGCAGAGCGCCCAGCAACATGTTGTTCACGTCACGGCCTTGCTGGATGCTACCACTCATGCGATTCATCAACTGCTCGATTTCGATCCGCCCGGAAGCCTGTGCATATAGCCTCGCATTTTCAAGGGCGATAGCCAGCTGATTGCCCAA
>DATGFK010000754.1:0-3060 GCA_035309185.1 Aggregatilineales bacterium | reverse complement strand
ACCACTGCATCAGGCTTGGTCGCCAGCAGCGCTTTTGCGGCGTCGGCCATGCTGGATAGCTGAGGAGTTTCAGTCGCTGGCGATGGCTGAGTCACTGCGGAAGTCGCATCGGCATGCGTCGTTCCCTCGGTGGATTGCGCCCCACTCGACGATGGTGAAACCGGCGCAGCCGATTCCTTACCCAACCGCGCCAGCGAACCAATAAACAGTTTTGCACGATCAGCGGCGATTGAATCGGCCTGGAAGATTGAGAACTGGCTCTTGGATAGGCTTTTTACCAGGGTATCGGCCAGGTCATCCAACTGACGAGAGTCCCTCACGCGGGTTCGGAACATCGAGGTTACGAGCGTAAGCGCCTGGTTCTGCGATGCCGTGAAGACGGGCACCCCCGCCATGCCCATCACGTTTGCGCTGGCTAGTGCGAGGCTGTCATCGTCGGGGCCGAAGACGGCGACGACGTTATTCTGCGTGAACGTGCCAATAGCTTTTGTCACGTCGTCGGCAGTAGTCGCGTTCTGCGCGGTGGCATCCAGTTTGTAGGCGCTGCCGTCAGGGGCAATCAGATTGCCCTGCGTGCTGAAGCGGCTAATGGCAAGTTCCACCCCACGCATCGTGGAGCTATCATTGCTCCCGATGACGCCAATGGTCAGCGTTTTGGCCGATTGCGCTGAACTGCCCAGCGTCGCGGCAAGCAGCGCCAGCAGGAGCAGCGGAGCGACCATCCATTTTAGGGAATGACGACGTAAAGCGCCTAACATATTCATGGGAAATTTATCCTTGAATAGAAGTCTCTTCATGAGAGCGCGACGATTCGTATGCGTGCCCGATCTTTGCCGACGAGGTATGGCCCAAATGTTAGCAAATTGTAAAAATTATGTGAAGTAAGGGTAACGTTTGTCTCCAGTAGGGCAGTCGCCAGGATCATTAAGATACGCTCCGTCGAGGGGATATATCTTAATGCAATATCTACCCACAGGTAGATTGCCAGGCTGGTTTACCCCCACATATAGGTTAGACGAACCTCGAGGCTTACGGTTGCATTGAGACTGGCGTGGGAGGTCAGGTTTGTCTTGCCCGCTTTGGGAGTCCCGGCTACAATATTTGAAACGTGACGGAAGCACAATTGAATAGTCAATAAAGGCAGTCGCGGCCCTCCACTCCCGGCTGACCAGTCAGAATAATCCACGAGTTTTCCTTCGCTTTCGTCCACATTACTTTCGTTTAGAACAAAAGATACTTCAGCAAATTACCTGCCTGGGCGTATATCATTGCGTCCCGGCTCGATGCGGCCCACCTATCGAGGGACTCTTAACACGATGAATGCGCGGGATGCCTGGCTTGCAACCCTGGGCCAGCTTCAGATTCAGCTAAAACGTTCCACGTATGATACGTGGCTGCGTCACGCCGAACTTCTGGGCTACGAAGATGGCCGCTTCGTGGTTACCGTGCCTCACGCTTACGCCAAGGATTGGATTGAACGGCATCTACTGCCCTCCCTGACGCGCTCGCTGGCCGATATGCTGCGCCGGGATTGCGAGGTGCAGATTATCGTCTGGGATCCCGTAGACGAGCAAGAAGAATCAGCGCCGCTGCTGGACTACGTTCACGAACCAGAAAGGGCGGCAGCGCTGGCAGCGCTCAATCCGCACTACACGTTCGACAATCTTGTCGTGGGACATGCCAACCAGTATGCTGTCCTGCTGGCGAAGGCCATCGTGGACAGCCCAAACGGGCGCTATAGCCCTGTGCTGTTCTACGGCAACATGGGCCTGGGCAAAACGCATTTGCTACAGGCAACGGCGCGCAGCCTCCTGGAACGGGGCGACGATGCAGTCTACGTAACGGCGGAAGATTTCACCACGGAACTGGTCGCAGCAATCCGCAGTAAAGACACGGCAGCGATCCGCGAAAAATACCGCTCAGCCGACGCCATACTCGTGGACGATCTGCAATTTGTGGACGGCAAGGCCAGCACCCAGAGCGAGATTGTGGCGATCTGGGATGCGCTGCGTAACCGCCAGAAGACGATCATCTTCGCTGCGGATCGCCTGCCCGCAGACATGCCCAGGCTCACCCCCGACGCCCGCAGCCGCTTCCAGGCCGGGCCTATCGCCATGCTCGAAGCGCCCGATCTGGCGATGCGCCGCGCCATCCTGGACGCTCACAGTACCCGCCGCCAGATGGTGCTTCCGCCGGAAGTCCGCGATCTCGTGGCGGCGCAGGGCAATGCAAGTCCGCGTGATTTGGAAAGCGCTATCGAGCAGTTGCACACCTATTCGCAATTGACGCGACAGGTCATCACCGTTCAGGTGGCACGAAGCATCCTCCGCATGAATAATCTCGCAACGCAGGCAATTTCACCCTATGGTGACGACCCTACGCTTCAAAGCGTGCTGGAAGCAACCGCGCGTTATTACCGCCTGAGCATCGAGGAACTTGCGGGCCGCTCCCGGACGAAGGTCGTGGCCCAGGCCCGCCAGCTTGCCATGTACCTGGCCCGTGAGGATACTCGCGCTTCGCTACAGCAGATCGGCGACGCGCTCGGCGGGCGCGATCATAGCACGATCTTGCACGGCTGCTCAAAGATCACCGATCTGATCGCCAGCGATCACGTCCTGGCGCAGGATGTGGCGAACATCCGTCAGTCCATGCGGGAGTTCAGTACAATACCGCGCAATGTACAACCGAAATAGATTTTTACGATCTACAGAGTCAAGCATTGTTTGAAACCTGGCGGCCAACTGTCAGCATCAGACAGCCTTAGCCGATCTATACTTGCTGTAGAGTAGGAATCCTGGCACGAAGGCATCTCAAAGATCAGGAAATTGCGCGGATAATCTCCCAATAGGCCAGGTTCCTCAGTGAGAAATGAAGCTTATTTTTGCAGGGGTGCGCAGTATTGCACTGTTACTGGTCGTTTTAACATGGTCGCCGTGGATCAGATTGATGGTGGGAATCCCGGCGCTTGGCGTCTTATTGATTGCGATTTTGGCTTGCGGGCTGTTGATGTTTGTCCGTTTGCCAATCCTACTCGGAGTCCTGCTCATGATGGCAGTCGGC
>DATGFK010000753.1:0-2045 GCA_035309185.1 Aggregatilineales bacterium | reverse complement strand
CTGAAAACAGTCTCCAAAGATGATACAGTTGTGGCAATCAACCTGAAGTCAGATTATCATGTGGTATTGGGACATAAAGCGAAGGAACCAACCAATGTGCTGGTTGATTCCCTTATACACGAGTGGGCGCAAAGGGACTCGAACCCCTAACCCCTTCGGTGTAAACGAAGTGCTCTGCCAATTGAGCTATGCGCCCTGATTATGTGGGCCATTATACAGTCCGGCGTGCCTTAGCGTCAAGGCTCAGGCACGCCGGGCCGGACAAGGAGCATCAAAAGCGTGCAGTTTCAACAACTCCTGGAGTCGATTTCGGATCGCATCGTCAGCCATCCTGGCACGGATGCCGAGATCAGCGCGCCCGTCGTGGAAGACAGCCGCACCGTAAAGCGGGGCGGCGTTTTCGTCGCCCGTAAAGGGCCGAACACCGATTCGCATGATTTGATTGGCGACGCGGTAAGACACGGCGCGGCGGCGGTGATCGGTGAACGCCCGCCCGATCAACTCGCGTGCAGTGTTCCATATGCACAGGTAGACGACGCACAGCAGGCAATTGGCTGGTTGGCGGCCGCTTATTATGACTATCCCTCTCGCCAACTCGTCGTAGTCGGCGTGACGGGAACCGATGGCAAGACTACCACGACCAATCTTATCTTCAGCATCCTGAAGGCCGCTGGCGTGCGAGTCGGAATGATCAGCACGGTCAGCGCCGTGATCGGCGATGAGGAGCTGCCTACCGGTCTACACGTCACAACGCCGAGCGCGCCGGAAGTCCAGATGTACCTGCGGCGCATGGTGGAGTCCGGCCTGACGCACTGCGTCCTGGAAACGACCAGCCACGGATTGGCCCAGGGTCGCGTGAACGGCGTGGAGTATGACGTGGCCGTCCTGACCAACGTCACCCACGAACACCTCGACTTTCACGGCAGTTTTGAGAATTACCGGGATGCCAAAGCGCTGCTATTCAAAAAATTGAGCCAATCGTCCCGCAAACCAAATAGGCCGAAGGTCGCGGTGGTCAACCTGGACGATCCCAGTGCGCCGACCTTTCTGGCTGCGCAGGCCGATTACCGCATCCGCTATGGCTTGAACACTGGTTCCAGGCCCGATCTCACCGCTGACGCGACGTATTCGGCTGCTGGTACAGCGCTCACGATCCGCTTCCAGGGCGATCCGAAGGGCGCGCCGCAAAGCGCCGAAAAGTTGGCCGACGTGCCGCTGCAAGTCCATACCGGTATGGTCGGGCCGTTCAACGTGCAAAATGTCCTGGCAGCAACCGGGGCCGCGCTCGGCCTGGATTGCACCCTTGACACGATCCGGCGGGGGATCGAAGCTATGCCGCCCGTTCCAGGGCGCATGGAACGCATTGATGAGGGCCAGAACTTCCTTGCGATTGTGGACTTCGCCCACACGCCTAACGCGCTCCAGAAGGCGCTCGAAGCGGCGCGGGCCATGATCCGGGCCGATCGGAGAGTGATCGTGATCTTCGGCAGCGCCGGGCTGCGTGACCGCGAGAAACGGCGTATGATGGCGGAGATTGGTGCGCAGCTTGCTGATATATCCGTGCTGACCGCTGAAGACCCGCGCACCGAATCGCTGGATGCGATCTTGCAGACGATGGCCGATGGCGCGCTCAGCAAGGGCGGAAGCGAGGGCAAGACTTTCTACCTGGTTCCGGATCGCGGCGAGGCGATTGCTTTCGGTTGTTCGCTGGCCCGTCCCGGCGATCTGGTCATGGCCTGCGGCAAGGGTCATGAGCAGAGTATGTGCTTCGGCACAACCGAATATCATTGGGATGATCGGACAGCCATGCGCGCCGCACTGCACGGAACTCCGCTGCGTACGCTGCCTACGGCTCAAAATGGTTAATTTCCGAGATCGAAAAGGGCCAACTATCCACGTTGGCCCTTCGATAGTTAAATTATCGCCACGGTGGACACGGCCTGCCGTGTTCCTAAGAACGGTGGTGCCCCGTCTCCGGCAGTTTGAGAGAGAGGGCCAGAGGTAGGCTAAGCGCCTACTGCACGCGGAAGCAAGAAACCCAGTGG
>DATGFK010000752.1:0-2632 GCA_035309185.1 Aggregatilineales bacterium | reverse complement strand
CACGCGCCGGAAGACCAGTTCGTGCGTCTTGGGATCGGCTTCAGGCGGCAAGTTGTAACCATAGGGATGATAACCGAAAGCGTCGAACCACTGCGCCGCGCCGTTATCCAGCATCTCTTTTGCGAAATCCAGATCGTTGATCGCGCCCCGGTCGCCAGTGGTTAAGGTGGGGGCCAGCCCTGCCGATACGACAATGATATTAGGGTTCGCGCTCTTGATGCTCGTATAGGCCACGCGCAGCATCTGGACGTATTGCCAGGCATTGGGGCCGCTCGACCACTCATTGACGAGATTCGGTTCGTTGCCGATTTCAACCGCGTCAATGTGCAAACTTGCCAGCGTACGAGCCTGATCCGCCACCGCACTCTTGAACGCATTCCAATCGTTCGGCCAGCGCAGATCGAGCCTGTATAAGACATGTTTGTCGGGGAACAGTTTGGTCTGCGAGAGATCGTAAAGTTTCACCCAGTCAACGCCCAGTGCGTTGACCAGGCTTACGTCAACGCTCGTGTTGGGCGCGATGTGGATTCCGTAACCGAGATGAGGCGTCGGGTTCGTGTCCTGCGCATGGATGCGAACAGGGGATGTCGGACTCGCACAAAGTATCGCCAGCACCGGTAAATACAGCCATTTAAGCCATCGCGTTCTCATGGCGCGAGTCTAGCAGGTGCCGCTTCAGTGCGCCAACGAGGATACAGTCTCAAGAATTGAATCAAAAGGCCGATCCGTGCGGGTCGGCCTATCCAGGTACGGTAAGCCGTATTTGTGTTACTTCCTGTCATTGAGGGCGACGACGCCGGGAAGCGCCTGTCCCTCAAGCAGTTCCAGGCTGGCTCCGCCACCGGTAGAGATATGCGTCATCTTGTCGGCAAGCCCGGCCTGCTGCACCGCCGAGGCCGAGTCACCGCCACCGATGATCGTGATCACACCTTTGGGCGTCAATTCCGCCAGGATTTGCGCGACGGCGTTGGTGCCCTTGGCAAAGTTAGGCATCTCGAAGACGCCCATTGGGCCATTCCAAACGATGGTTTTCGCGCCGCTGAGAATCTTGCGGAACTGTTCAACAGATTTTGGCCCGATGTCCAGAACCTGCCAGTTTTCAGGCACGTCGGCGTCAGCCTCGACAGTCTGTGTCCGGGCATCATTTTTGAAATCGTCGGCGATCACTTGATCAACGGGCAGAACGAGCTTGTTTCCCGCCTTCTTCAACAGATCGCGGGCCATATCCAGCGCAGTTGCTTCGACCAGGGACTTGCCCATTTTGCGGCCCTGTGCGGCGAAGAATGTGTTTGCCATGCCGCCGCCGATCAGCAGCGTATCGGCTTTCGCCAGCAGGCTCTCAATCACCTTGATCTTATCGGACACCTTTGCGCCGCCTAGTATTGCGATGAGTGGGCGCTTGGGCTGTTCAAGCGCCGTTGCCAGGTAGTCCAGCTCTTTTTCCATAAGCAGGCCCGCGACGGCGGGCATCAAGTGCGCGACGGCTTCAGTTGATGAATGCGCGCGGTGCGCCGATCCAAAGGCGTCGTTGACGAAGATGTCTCCGAAGCGGGCGAACTTCTTTGCCAGTTCAGGATCGTTCTTGGTTTCGCCAGGATAGAAGCGCGTATTTTCCAGGAGCAGGATTCCGCCCTGTGGCAGTTTATTGGCCTGTTCGAGAGCGGCATCGCTGGTCGGGTCTTCGGCAACTTCGACGCCTTGGCCGAGCAGGCGGCTGAGTTCAGCAGCGACAGGCTTCAGTGAGTATTGTGCCTCTGGCTTATCCTTTGGACGGCCCAGGTGTGACATCAGAACCAGGGAACGCGGTTTCTGGTCCAGAATGGCTTTAAGCGTCGGCAACGCGGCGGTGATCCGAGTATTGTCGGTGATCTTGCCGTCTTCAATCGGCACGTTGAAGTCTACACGAACCAGGACTCGCTTACCCGCTAGATTCACATCACGGATGGTTTGTTTATTCATGAAAATCTCCTCAAGGGGATGAGAGTAGAGTGAGGCAACAAATTCCCCTCTCCGCGTGCGGAGAGGGGGACGGAGGTGAGGTTAGTGGGCCTTTACAGACCTTTGCCCATGATGCACATCAGGTCGGCGCAGCGTACCGAATAGCCCCATTCGTTATCGTACCAGGTCATCACCTTGACCATCGTTTCGCTCAACACCTGCGTGAATTCGGCGTCCACGATGCTAGAGTGCGGGTTGCCCTTGAAATCTATCGACACCAGGGGTTCATCGGAAACGGCCAGGATGCCCTTCATACGCCCGTTGGCTGCCTTGCGGAAGGCATCAAGCAGGCTTTCCTTTGTGGCGGGCTTTTCCAGGTCAGCCACGAAATCTACCAGCGAGACGGTGGGAGTCGGGACACGCAGGGCGATCCCGTCGAACTTGCCCTTGAGTTCGGGGATGACCAGCGAGACGGCCTTGGCAGCGCCGGTGCTGGTTGGGATGATGCTCATGGCGGCGGCGCGGGCGCGACGCAGGTCTTTGTGCGGCAGGTCGAGGATCTTCTGGTCGTTGGTATAAGAGTGAACCGTCGTCATCAGCGCGCGCTTAATCCCGAAGGTGTCGTTGACAACCTTCGCAGCGGGCGCGAGACAGTTGGTTGTGCAGGACGCATTGGAGACGATATGGTGCTTAC
>DATGFK010000751.1:0-5492 GCA_035309185.1 Aggregatilineales bacterium | reverse complement strand
CGAATAGCGGTTCAAACGTGCGGCAAGCTCTGTCCCTCGCACCGCCGGAATATCCTCTGGCTGAACGGCGATGTTCGGGTAGTAGACCAGCACGTCCAGCGGATCGAAGTCGGTGACTGTTTCCGCGCGGCGCTCCGGGGTGTGTCCGGCGTAGTCGCCCGCCAGAGCGTGAAATGGCGCGGTGAACAGGATGTACTCGCGGGCCGGAATGCTGTTCTTCAACAGGCGGTGGATCAGGATCACATCCTGGCCCGCTACTTCCGTAAACTGGCGAATCTGCTTGATGGCGATCTCGCCAGTGTGCAGAAACGCCTTGAGCTTCAACTGCTGGATGTTCTGGCAGGCTTCGCAGACGCAACCGTGTCGGCACTCGACCAGCGCCTGCTCTCTGGCGTAAAAGGCGGTAAACATGCCGTCAATTTGCCTGGAAACGTCCGTCGCCGCCGCTGCCTCTTCCCCGGCAGGCGACTCGGCGTACAGAAATACGGCATCGCCTTCGAGTTTGGCGATAGTCAGCGGATATTCTGCTTTATCAATAACCGCCTCTAGCAGTTCGGTGATGATCTCTTCGGCGTGCAGCAGGCTGGTCGAGTGGAACTTCACAAAGCGCGTGTAGCCGCTGATGTCCAGCATGACCAGGACGGCGCGGAGAATCTGCATGGGTGCGCGAGTTGCGGGAGGGGTGGCAGGAGAAGAAGCGATGATGTTTGTGGTCATTGGAGGGCAACCTGAAACTCAACAATTACCTGGAATGGCCCTATTTTAAGGGTTGTTGGAGACAATGCCCAACCCGCCCGTGTTTACATTAGCATCAACGTTCTACAGATCAACGATCCCACGCAGGTGTGTGGCGATCAGCCAGGTGGTGGCATCGAAGAAGCCGTAGGTGCGGCGCAGCGCGCCGCGAGGCAGCGCAGCCATCGGTTCGCTGGCGGCTGCGAAAATCGTCTGTTCCAGTTCTTCCAGGCGGTTGAGCGTCTCGCCGGGGGACTTGGGAACCGGGATGTCAGTGTATTGCCCAAATGGGTAGGTCACGGCGCTGCGCGGGAGGCGCGGCAGCATCCCAAAGGCGATCACGGCGTGCTGGTACAGGACGATTTGCCCTTTGGGCCGCTCGATCTCTCTGCCGCCCTCCCAGTGAAGGCCCAGTTCTTCCAGCCAGTGCCAGTCCACCAGAATGTCCAGCAGTGCCCGCAGTTCCGAGACGAGCGACAGGTCGGACATACGCACGACGAGCATAAAGCCCTCACGCATAGGCATCAAATTCTCGCGGATGCGGTTCAAAACCTGGCTCTGTTCCTGCGAGGGCTGCTCAGCGGGATGTTGGAGGCCATCAAACAGGGCGCGATTGGCGTCCAGGGCTACCAGCGTTAACTGTCGGAGCGTTTGTCGTGCATCATCGAGATCAGTTAGTGCCGACATAGGCTTAGGACCGTTTGACTATCTTCTACTATTTTCAGAGTGCTTATCCACATGATATAGAATCTAATTATCGTAGAAGTAGTAGAGAATGTGGACATGTGGATAACCTATTTCAAACGATAAACAAACGCCTCTCGAACTCCCATCGGTGGGGGTACTATGGATCAGAGGGCCACTGGTAGGGGTATTTGAGCCGTGCTGGCTGTAACGCAGATGTGGATAAGTTTGTGGATAACTGATCGCACAATCCACAGCTTTGCACAGTCGCCCGTCATTGTTTCTCCTTCCCTGCGATTGATCTGCGGAGACAGTGCGACTTTCGCAAAGTTATCCACACGTTATCAACAGGTTAGAAAAAGGTTATCCACACGCATCCACAAGCATTGACCTCACCCCCTGGCCCCCTCTCCAATGCAATCCCTGTGGGAAAAACAGGAGAGGGGGAACCCGCAGACAACCGTTTGTCGGATTCCTTGCCGTTAGGGCGAAGGTAATCAAGGGAGGACTCTCGCGTTACTGTCCGCCGCCGGGTTGCACGGCAAGCAGCGTAGCGCCGTCCACGATGGGCTGCCCGTTGCCGCCGTTAATATCGGACGTGTACACCGACTTGAGGTACGTGTACACGATTCGACTGCCGTCCGGGGCAACACCGTAGGTAGCTACGGAACTTACGGTGGGCAGCAACACGCTGCCATCTGCGTTGGCCGTGTACAGGGTCAACGTGCCGTCTTTGGGTGAGATTGTGCCGAACAGAATCCGGGCGCTGTTCGGAATGAATATCGCAAAATCGGGTGCCGTCTTGCCCGGCGCAAACTTAGCGACTTTATTCGTCGCAAGTGTGTAGACGTACAGCGCCACGGCAGCCGCGTGGTGATCGGCAATGAGCACCTGCGTCCCGTCTGATGACCACGACAGCAGCTCGTAGGTGTCACCTGTCGCGGCGAGCGCCAACGCCTGGCCTTTATCCTTGCTGGCAGTGGAGTCGAACAGGAAGACTTTGGTTCCCGCCGTGACCAGAATCTGCTTGCCGTCAGGCGACCACAGCAGCGCGCCGTAGGCAGCCGTATCCGCCGTGAGCTGGCGGGCCGGGTTTCCGTCGAGCGCGTCAACGAACACCGTGCTCTGATCGGTGTACGCCAGGCTCTTGCCATCGGGAGCCAGTGAGGCAGTCCCGCCCACCGGAGGCTTCGCCTCTTTATCGGTACGGTCACGGATCAATTTGGCCGAAGCGGACGCCACGTCAATCAGATAAATGCGGTATACCGTGGCGACGACGGTCTTGCCGTGCGAGAAGGTGATGCGAGGGATGACCACCGCTTTCGTGGCGTCGGCGGAAAGCTGTGCGTCCATCAAAGTCAGGGTTGTCACTGTTTTGTCCGTTGCACTGATGCCATAGGCCGTTTGGGCAGCGGTCAACGTATCGCCGACCACGGTCTGTGCGATGCAGGCTACGTTCTGGCCCACCAGATCGGAAATGTTCACGTCGCAAGTCCTGGCGGATGGGTCAGCGGTCTGGTACAGGATATGAATCTGTGAGGCGTCCATTGGGAGAGGCGTGGGTGTGATATTGGCGGCAGGTGTCTCAACCCCTGTTGTCACGCCCTGCAAGCCGCCGGGCGTGGAACTGGGCAGCGCCAGCGTGGGCGTGACCGGCACAGTCGTTGCCTTTTTAGTCGCCACCAGGGCTGCGCTTGCGGGATGATCGGCGCCACGCAATGTCGCCAAAACCAGGAAAACCCCAACCAGGACATAGGGAATGAGTGATCGATATTTCATAACTCCTCGACTCGTGTCTATTTCAGTATTTTTGATGGCAAAATAAATATAATGCTACGAATGGCATTGCGCAACGCAAGCCAAGTACAGTTTCGCGCTGTTCGTGTCAGGATTGTACACAGAATAACGGAGTCACTTTTCCCCGTCACGACAGTGTTTCCTGCGCCTCGATCACTGGCTTATCCGACTTCGGTAACTTTCCGCGAACGAGCAGCCATGCCAGGAGACTTGCCCCGAAGCGGCAAGCAGTGATCACCAGCAGAGCCATCGGGATGCTCATCCAGTTCTCGATGAGCAGCGTCCCGATGAGCGGCCCGACAAACAACGAAGCGTTGATCAAGATTTGAAAAGCGGCGGCATAGGGCGCGAAATGCTCGTGGGGAACAATATCTACCAGCCAATTGTAGAGCACCACGTTGACAACCCACCAGCCTGCGCCGTATAGGAGCACGGCCAGCAGATAGGGAGCGAGGATCGGAGTCAGTGCCAGGATGAGCGTATGCAGGGCGGTGAAAAAGGCAGCGATCACCGTCAATCGCGCATTGCCGAAGCGCCGCGTCAGCCAGTCTATCCGCAACATCGGGATGGCCCCGGCCACCATCTCAAACATGCCAAAAAACGAGATCCAGCCATCGTCGGCGCCCAGGCCTCGCACGAGATGCAGTTGAACCAGCGGCGCCGCCATGAACACGCTCAGATTGACGGCCACGACGATTACAGAGAAGCGGACGAAGGCTGCGTTTTTCCAGACGTTGAGACTTTTATGCCCCTGCCCCCCTTGTGGGGAAAGGGGTTGCGGATGGGGGGTATCCAGCACCGACGCCACGACGCTATCGGGCGTTTTCACCCTCAGGACGTTCCACAGCGAAAAGACCGAGGCGCCGAAAGCGATCACGAAGCCGACCTGGTAGTTGCCGGGAAAGGCAGAGTGTTCAAAGAACTGCCCGAAGGCCAGTGCCCAGATCAGAACCGTGATGTTCATCAGGATCGAGCGGCGGGCGACGACCCGTGCCAGTCCCGACTCAGTCAGGGCATAGCGCATCATACCCAGGAAGACGCCCTGCGCGATTCCCGTCGGCAGCGCCGAGAGGATCACGGTCACGATCAGCCCGTTGACTCGCCCGGCAGGCGGGAGATAGACGATCAGGGCGGGAACAAGCAGCAACAGCACACGGTAAGCCAGGGTCGGGATGGCGAGCGCCGCAACGGGATTGCGGTAGCGCGCCCGCCAGCGATTGGAGAGCGTCGAGCCGATGACCATGAAAAAGGCGCGCAGCGAGGTCAGCAGGCCGAGGTCGAGCGCTGTCGCGCCCAGGCGGATCGCGTAGACCTGAAGAAAATACCAATCGAGGACGAAGGCCGCGCCCATCCAGAAAATATCCTGGTAAAGGCACAGGGCGTTGCTTCGTTCATGCTGCGGACTGAGGGTGAACATGATGTCCTGGTCGGGAGCATCTTCGTTGGCGACGATGGTTAGGCAGTGTGCGGACGAATGTGGACGGCGGAATGTGTCTGCCGATTACACCTGGATAAAATCGGCGGCGTTGAGCACGAATACGGTGGCGGGATTATGGCCTTCGGTGTGTGGCAGGTTTTCGCAGGCGCTGCGGATCACGCCCATTGCTTCGTCCACCTGGTCGTTTTCGACGCCCACGACGAGCGTGGTGCTGCCCCGGCGCAGAAACCCGCCCACGGTGCTGATCTGCGTGACGGTGTATTTGCGATCTACCAGCGCGTGCGAAACGGAATCTACTGCGTCATCTCGTATGATTGCCAGGATCAGTTTCATAGAGCTATCCTCGTCTGGGAAGACGGATTCTCAGGCGTTAGCGATAGTAGTGTACACTCTTTGGGCGAAGTCAGAAAGCGGCAAAATTGGAGCAGGAAGGGACGCAGTGTCAGTCCGTATATTGCTGGAAATCGTCCAGCGGTTCATCAAAATCATCGCGCATCGAAATTTGGCCTTTTGCGCTGCCAGCCTCGTGAGATTGGTCTGTGTCGGTGTCAGTCGGAGCGACCACGATTCGCACTTCGCCGGGCGGGAAACCCGCAGGCAGTTCAAAGGTAAACTCAAGCTGCCCTTGCTTGTTGAGGTAGCCAATCAGTTCAATTTTGCTCATAAGGACTACTATACCGCATCGTCTGCAATCCAGCCCAGGCCGCCGCACTTCATGCATCCGATGAGATTATTAAATAGATAACCTGTCCCTTTACAAAATTCGCAGGTATGGCTTGCTACTGGTTTCTCAGGGAGAAGCCGACCAAGCTCCGGGTATCGGCCTGCCGCAACGACT
>DATGFK010000750.1:0-7440 GCA_035309185.1 Aggregatilineales bacterium | reverse complement strand
TTATCCGGCCACAGCGTATTGCGCACTAGAGTCATGCTTTGGCCGTCAGCGGACGTATCGCCGAGCGCATACGGGCCATCCGTTATGATGGTGTCGGGCTTTGTCCAATCGATTCCCCTGGCTATCGCCTCGCGCGGCACGGGACGAAATTCCGGAAGGCTGAGGAGCATGTCAAAATGGGGATCGGCAATCTCCAGCTTGATTTCCAGTGTCTGATCGCTGAGGGCGCTGACGGCCAGCTCGCGCGCCATAAAAACGTCGTCAATAAACTGCGGATTGGCCGTGGCGATGGTGCGGCACCCCGAAACAATGTAAATCGTATGCGCCGCCGGGAATGGAGCAGTCGGCTGACAGGCCCGTCGAATGGCATAAACGAAATCGCCTGCGACGACAGGACGAATAGCCCGCACCTGCCCGCTTCCAGAATTATAGGCGACCCACTGGACATCATTGCGGAGGGTAAACGTCCAGGTCAAGCCATCTTCACTGACCGTCCAATTGCTGGCAAGAACCTTTTGTACCTGGTTTGCGGCTGCGTCATAGCGAGTCAGCCCAACAAACAGGTTTTCATCAATGGTGCGCCCGCTTGAATCATCCCGACCCAGGCTCACAGGGTCGAGACCGCTATCAGCGGGCAGCATAACATGTGCCGTTGCGGGATCAGCGCTGACAGGCATGGCAGGGAAAAGCGAGCATAGAATGAGGCCAGACACCACAAACATTACCGACAGGGATTGGAATAACCGTCTCAAGATGATAATCCTGGTATTTGTTGGCGTGAGGGGAAGAGTATAGCGCCGCCCTCGAGGGCTGTGAATAGCACACGACAAGCGCCGAAAGACCGTTGGGCAACCGTCGTCTGTGGAACTTGAAGCAGTCAGAAATTAGTCCGAGAGGGCACTGGCTGGTTCGGCAAGAAGCAATTCTGGCTCGGCGATGGTCAGCACAAAGCTAAAGGTACTGCCCTCGTCAAGTTTACTTGCGACCTCAATCCGGAGGCCCATAGCATCCAGCAGTAACTTCACAATTGCCAGGCCGACGCCCGTTCCGGGAAAGCGGCGGGTAATTCCGCTGTCAACCTGGTAGAAGGCCTGGAAAATTCGCTCCATCTGGTCTTCAGCAATGCCGATCCCCGTATCACTCACGGTGACTTTGACGTTGTTGCCTTGCTTTTCGGCGATGACCTGGATCGGGCCGCCTTTGGGGCTAAACTTGATCGCGTTATCGAGCAGTTGATGCAGTACCTGTGCTACTGCGCCCCGGTCGCCGAGTACCGGCGGGAGGTCTTCCAGGTTCACCTGGATTCGTTCGACTCCTCCCGACGAGGCCCACCGGCGGCCAAGCTGCCGGATTGCCAGGCTCACTGCATCAGCCAGGCGGAAGGCTTCGGATTTAACCTTCGCCGATGCAGCAAGTTGCGTGATATTCTGAACCACACTTTCAAGACGGGCCGTCGCCGCCGTCGCATGATCGGCCAGGGTACTGACACCATCGTTGGCAGCACGGGCATCCTCGGCGAGCATTGCCACCGCGCTCTTAACCTGTAACAAGGGAGTACGCAGTTCGTGAGAGACGTTGGCGACAATACTATCTTTTAGAATGGCCGCCTGGGCGGACTCGCGCAGTGCGAACTCCAGGGCGCGCGTGCGTTCTTCAAGTTCCCCGGTCAGTACAAGGTTCTGCCGGACAAGTGAATCGACACGGCGCTTAATCCCCAGGAGAACGGCGATTCGCGCCAGAATTTCGCGTTCCTTGGCCGGCTGCACAAGCACTTCGTCCGCGCCCGCGCCGAAGGTTGTCGCGATACTGGTTTTTCCGTCAATGAGTGCCAGGACAGGGATAAAACCCAGGGAGTCTGTGTGCTTCACGTAACGACAAACGTCGAGCAACTTTCTGGTGCGTGCATTCGCTTCAATCAGGATCAGGTCGGGCAAAAGCAAGCGGATCGCTTCGGCGGCCTGTTCGGGGTCTGAGGCCCGGTGAATCTCGTAGCGCTGCCGCTCCAGTGCTGGGTATGTGGCGCGGTTGCTATCGCTGACTATTAGGAGTCTGACGGGTGGTGAAAAGTTCGTCTGCATTTTTCGACCCTTAGTACGCTGAATTGTACACCAGATCGCCATAACAGCCAGTCCACCGTCAAAATGGACGCGCAAACCTATCTCCCCGTGTGGTAAGATTAGCGCGCTCGTAATGCTGCCTGACAGCTAGATTGGAGACTTCATGCGCGGCGTGCTTATCGCCCTCGACCTCGAAACCACGGGCCTTGATAGTTCAACGGCCCAGATCATCGAAATTGGAATCGTGAAATTCCAAGGACACGAAGTCCTTGAACAGTACCGTACTTTTGTAGACCCTGAACGGCAAATCCCACCACGCATCACCGCGATCACGGGGATTACGCAAGATGATGTGCGCGGCGCACCCAAGTTGGCGGATGTGCTGCCTCACGTCGTCGAAATGGTGGGGATGGCTCCCGTGATCGGGCATAACGTCGAATTTGATATGCGCTTCTTGCAGCGGGCCGGAATTCTGCAATCTAACGACTTTGTGGATACCTATGAGCTGGCCTCCGTACTGATGCCGACGGCGCCCCGTTACAACTTGAATGCGCTGATGCAAGAACTTCACCTGCAACCTGATGGCAGCTATCACCGTGCCCTGGCCGACGCCGTCTGCACCGCGCAGGTGTATATGAAGTTGTGGGATATGCTGGTCTCGGACTTGCCCGTGGCGCTTATCCAGGAGATCGTTTCCGCCTCGGAGATGCTTCCCTGGCGGGCCAGGAGCGTGTTTGCCGACGCTCTCCAGGTGCGATCCGAAGTTGAAGGCATTACGGCGCCTCCGTCAAGTAAACAGGAACTACCCGGCCAAAAGGTCGCGTCTTTGACGAACTTGGTAACGCGCGAAATGCCGCCTATGGCCTTAAATGTCGAAAACGTCGTCTCGGCACTCGATGCTGGTGGTGCAGTAGCCTCGGAGATCGCAGGCTATGCCGTGCGCCCAGCACAGGTCACGATGGCCCAGGCAGTTGCGGAAGCCTTCAATCAGAATGAGCATCTCCTGATTGAAGCGCCAGCGGGGACTGGTCGTGGGCTTGCCTACCTTTTGCCTGCTGCGCACTGGGCCAGCCAGAATGAAGAATGTGTTGTCCTCGCTACCAGTACCGAGAGCCAGGCGGAGCAGTTGTTGAAGCGCGAGATTCCGATGCTCCGTATGGCGTTCAATCAGGAGTTGCCAGCCGTCCGCCTGCGAGATAGGAGCAGCTATCTATGTCCGCGCCGACTGGATGCGTTACGCCGCCGTTTACCAACCAGCATAGATGAGCTGAGGGTTTTCGCCAAAGTAGAAGTATGGCGGTATCAATCGCCCACCGGCGATTCGCGCGAACTCTCCCTGCGTGGCCCTGCTGAACTGAACGCATGGGCCAAGTTGACGGCGGCGGATGAGGAATGCACATTGGATCGCTGTGAAAGCCGAATGGGCGGTATTTGTCCGTTCTACCAGGCCTTTCGGGCCGCTCGAAGTGCCAGTATCGTCATCACCGACCATAGCTTCTTGCTGACCGATTCGAGTCAGCCCGCAGAAGCACAGCTTTTGCCAGCGTTCAGCCGCGTGATCGTTGACGAAGTCCACAGCCTGGAAGACATGGTGACGTTTCGCCAGGAATTTCACCTGGATGCGGCTCGCATCGCCCGGCAAATCGCCGACCTGGGCACCGGCCGAACAGGGATGCTTGGCGATATGGTCAACAGCACCAGGGATGTCGTTCCCGATGCAGTACAGGTGAAGATCAGAAGCTTCGTCAAAATGGTGACCAGCACCACTGGCAACATGCAGCACCACGTGGATCATCTCTTTGAGAGTGTGAGGTCTTTCCTGGAAGCGGTCAATGAACTGAAAGGCACGGACTTCATTCAACAGGTTCGACTGACCGAGAACTTGCGCAATAAGGCAGCTTTTAGCCAGGTGAAGGCCAGTTGGGCGGTCCTGAGCCAATTTATCGAAGGGATAGAGGAGGCGATCACGAAGCTGGCCGATCAGCTAAGACTGTTGCGTGATCGCTATCCAATTCCCTACATTGACGATCTACTGGACAGTGCGGTCGCCGCTGCCCGGCACCTCCGAACGCTCTATCGCCAACTGGATGAGATCATTGTCCGGCCCGAAGAAAATATCGTGTACTGGATCGAATTGAGCGCCGATTCTGAAGCGTTGTCATTACACGGAGGGCTTCTGAACGTGGGCACACTTTTCAAACGAAATATACTCGACAACCGTCAAACCGTTGTGATGACCGGCTCGGCCTTGCGGGCTGCCGGGAGCTTCGAGTTCATTCGCCATCGTTTGCAGGCTGAGGACATCAATGAGATCGCCCTGCCTAGCCGTTTCGATTACGAACACTCAACGCTCATCTATCTGCCGACGGATCTGGCCGATCCCAATGAGCGCAACAAATATCAACAAAACGTCCAGCAAGCCATCATTGAACTGGCCGCTGTAACCGAAGGTCGTCTGCTGGCGCTGTTTACGGGTTATACGCAGCTTCGACAGGTGGCCCAATATATTGCGCCCCGTCTTGCGCTGGGCAATATCGCGGTCTTCGATCAGTCCGATGGAACGAGTCGCCAGGCGCTCCTGGAGGGATTCAAGAATGCGAACCGGGCGGTGCTGCTGGGAACACGCAGCCTCTGGGATGACCTTGACCTGTCGGCCAGTGACCTGGTTTCGCTCGTGATTGTACGGCTGCCCTTTGCCGTGCCCTCCGATCCGATCTATGCGGCGCGCGCAGAGACGTACGATAATTCGTTCAACCAGTACACTATGCCCGACGCGATCCTGCGCTTCCGGCAAGGCTTTGACCGCCTGACGCGCGCCAGAACGGATCGCGCCATCGTAACCATCTTGGACAAGCGGATGACCAGCAAAGAATACGGCCAGATGTTCCTGGATAGCCTTCCGCCGTGTACCGTGCGCCGCTCGCCCCTGGCCGAACTCGGCCCGGCAGCCAAAGCCTGGGTGCTGTGAGCCGAAGATATTCAAGCGACATTCCGGTCTTGACTTGTTGCTACTACACTCTTATAGTGGCCGTGTCAACTTGAAATTGTGGCAAAAAGGAGGCTCGTATGGGCAACTACAACGATGTCAACGACCGGTTGGAGTCCCCCGAAGCAGAGGATTTACCCGGCTTTTGAGCGGACAAGCAAACGCCGCAGAGGCTATCCGTCGGAAACCCACGTCAGGCGTGGATACCGGGTTGTGCATGGCGACAAAGAACTGATCGAAAAGCTGGGCCGGAACGATCTTTGCCCGTGTGGCTCCGGGCGGCGGTTTCAAACGCTGTTGTATGGGCAATGGGAGCTACGACGGTTCCCGTCGCTCAGACTACTTTTAGGGAATAGCAAGCAGACCAAATCACGGCTGTGGACTGCGATTGGATACTGACATTAGAAAGGGCGCTTTTAGTCGGCGCCCTCTGTGCTGCACTCTAGTGATCGCGTTCGATGACCTGCCGGGTCAGAGCATGTAGCTCGTCCAGGGCTTCCGACGCGGGTAAAGCTGCAAGGCTCATCCCCGCCAGCGTTGCCAACCGTTCGGCGTTTTCGCGCCCTTCGGAGATATAGTTGCCAGACAACATTTTCTGTTTGAAAGCCGACATCGGGTCAGCAGCATCAATCTCGATCACGGCTGGCGCGCCATAATGGCCGTTGCCAGCATCCGCTCCTGCTAAGGCGGTGACAATTCCCTTGCCCTGGGCCACGTCAAGTCCGGCAGTTTTGCCAAGTTGCTCGCTGTCGGCAATCAAATCCAGGATGTCGTCTATGATCTGGAAGGCGAGACCCAGGTTAAATCCATACTGTTCAAGGGCATCCACTTGATCTTTGGGGGCGCCGCCGAGCAGTGCGCCCAGTTTGCACGCTGCCGCGAATAGTGACGCCGTTTTCTTGGCGATGATCCGCGTATAGGTTTCGCGATCCAACTGGCCGTTCTTGGCGGCTGCCGCCTGGAGGGTTTCGCCTTCGACCAGCGCCACCGTGGCCTCCGCAAAGACGACGTTTAAGTCCTTGTAAGGCGCCATCAATTCATAGACTTTGGTGAACAGATAGTCGCCGGTCAACAGGGCAAACGTGCGCCCCCAGCGGGCATTGACCGTTGGCCGACCACGACGCATACTGCCGTGGTCGTTAATGTCATCATGAACCAGTGTGGCCGTATGCACCAATTCTACCGCTGCTGCCACCGGAACTACTGGACTCAGGTCTTTGCCGCCTACAGCTTCATAGGCCAGCAGAGTAAGCCGGGGGCGGACGCGCTTGCCACCTGCTTGGAGGATGTGGCGGCTGGCCTCGCGCAGTACGTCAACGTCACTATTGACTATAGACTGCAACAGCGCATCTACACGCTGTAAGGCATTCTCATTGGACATTTTCGTTCCCCCGGCGTTTGTACCTTTTAGAACTTATTGAACGTATTATATCTTGTAATTGCTTGTGGAGTCAACTGGTCCGTTCATATAAATTTCACCGGAGGGAAAATGGCTCAGGGGCTTAAACAATGCCAAGTGATCACGCTTGGCTGTGCTCATTTCTGGGCAACTTAAAGCTTCAGTAGGACAAATGTGCTGTTACAGAACGCTTTTGACGAGTTTTGTTTGAATCTGTTCCGAGTGCAAGAGCAGGTGCCACTAGAATCATTACTGACATGACGACTCCCGTTTGAATCTGCAAATGTTTGTAGACGGTTAGAAGACAGGCTATATACTGGTTTTTATGACTTATAGCTCTCGTAGCTATTAATAAGACGCGGACAAACAACTATGGCTACTCTACAGACTGCCCGACAATCTTCAGCGTTTACCGCCCGCTCTCGGCTTCAGCAAGTGATTCGGGACTACCCGCCTGAAATCAGCGTGCTGAGTACCCACACGGCGCACGCAGCGCCTGCTCACAGCCAGGCGGAACACCTGGAAAGGGTCGAAGAGAGCATTCCGGCATCTTTGCCGGTGCGCGAGGAGCGAGGGATTGGCGGATCGTACCGCCGACGGCTGTCAGAACTCGACCAGCATCAGATCCTGCTCAACGCGACGGCTATTTACCCTGGCTGGTGCCTGGTCTCATTACAGCGCCGCCCAGAGAACGACGAACTCGTTGCCTACCTGGTGCGTGAGGCTGACCAGAGCGATCCCGCCGCTGCCATCCGTGATGGCCGAACCATGCAGATCATGATGGATGTGATGGGTGATATGAAAGTGCAATATGATCGCCGCCGCCGGTCAGGGCGCTTTGCACGTTGGCTCGGACGGCTGGTGGCTGCCATAGGTTAGTTAATCGTTGTAAAAATCCTATAGACTGCGCCGCCAGAGCGGCGGCGGGATCAAGCTATGAGCAATTTTTCCCAGGCATCGCAGCCCAACAAGCTCAACGTCGCAAGATCCAATGTGAA
>DATGFK010000749.1:0-4696 GCA_035309185.1 Aggregatilineales bacterium | reverse complement strand
TTCCCCCCAGCGCAGAAGCCAGCATTGGATACGCGCCGACAGGCTGATTCGCCATCGCCAATAGAATCCCGACAATCGCAAGTGCCAGCAAAATAACGATCCAGACCCCCGTTGCAAGCAGGGATAACTTTTGCGGTTGCTTCGGCAACGGATAAGGAACTGTTTTGCTTGCCTTTGTTACATAAGACAGCGTAAGGGATCGACCAATTGCTTCATCAATCTGGTGATCCGCATGTCCTCGTTTAACCAGGCTCATGGCCGTCAAGGCAGCCACAAACGGATAATATTCCTTCCCAATTCCCGTTTGTATACACACCTCATAAAACGGGCCTTCGAGCTTTTGCGTCAATTCCATCACGCTGCATTCAGGTTGGTACGCAACGGGAATTGGTGTGGTCCAGCCTGTTTTGGCTTCGAGTCCAAATCTCATCGCGGCACCTGCAATAAACGTGACCAGTATTACATCGGTTTCCTCGAAATCATGTAAGAGTACCTGTCCCGGTTCGTACTGTGTCAAGTCCTCGCCAGTTCCGCGCAGAAGCATTAGCCCGGCAATGCTGGCGGCTCCGGCAATCTCGGTTTGAATTCGACGCGCGATACGATCTTCGTTCAGCGTCACCCACATCGCTTTGAAAAATTCTATCGAGGCTTTGTTAACGGCATCTCGGATAGCGCCGTCGTTTTCGGCTTTGCGCATTGCCTCGTAAAATGCTTTTGCAGTGACACTGTGTGGTTGGTATGCTTCCTGATTGCCGTCCGTGCTATCAATTTGCACCATGAGGCTGAAATCCTCTTATCAGAATGGCTACGCGCACGATACAGAATTGTGCCCGATTGTCGGGAATCAGACAATTGCGATAAGATACTATCAGATTCGCATTTTGCCTATGTTCATCCTGTCGCAGAGGAAGAATCGCCGTGCAACCATCGGGTGGATTGTTTCGCAAGGTCGCCCTGGAACGCTTGTCGTCACCGGAACAGTTGGATCAACTGATGCAGGTGACGACGCCACGCGGATGGCTGGCGATGATCGGCCTGGCTGTACTGCTGCTGGTTGCCCTGGTATGGGGCATCTTTGGCTCCATCCCAACGACGGTCAGCGGACAGGGCATCCTGTTACGGGGATCGGGCATCCAGCGCATTGCCGCTGCGAAGGCAGGCCAGGTGACGAAATTGCTGGTCAAAGCCGGGGACAGCGTGACGCTGGGCCAATCCGTTGCCAGCATCGTCCCGGCAGATGGCAGCGGCGATACGCCTGTAAGCAGCCCTTATGCGGGCCGCATCCTGGAAATCCAGGCCAACGAAGGCGACGTGATCGCCGCCGGGCAGCCCTTGATGAGCCTTGAACTGAGTAACGAAGAACTCAGCGCTATTGTGTACCTCCCGGCAGCCGAGGGCAAGCAGGTACAGGCGGGGATGGACATCCAGCTTTCGCCCTCTACGGTGCGCAAGGAAGAGTTCGGCGTCCTCTCAGGCAAAGTGAGCGCGGTCAGCAGCTTCCCGGCCACGAGCCAGGGAATGCTGCGCGTCCTGGGCAGCGATGAGCTGGTGCGTGAGCTTTCTGCCAACGGCGCGCCGATTGAAGTTGACGTTCAGCTTGTCAAAGCCGATACGCCCAGTGGCTACCAGTGGTCGTCGGGGGCGGGGCCAACAGTATCCCTCGAAAGCGGAACCTTCTGCGTGGGCAACGTCATCCTCTCCGAGCAGCGCCCAATCAGCCTGGTCTTTGGAAAGTCGAGCTAGGCTGAGCCATGCAAGGGATACCACTGCCAGCCGCAAAGCCACGACAATCCGCACGGGTACGCACGCCTACCGTGATCCAGATGGAAGCGGTGGAATGTGGCGCGGCGGCGCTTGCCATTGTCCTGGCCTACAACGGCCTGGTCATTCCGTTGGAAGAACTGCGCGTCGCCTGCGGTGTATCCCGTGACGGCAGCAAAGCCAGCAACGTCCTGAAGGCCGCGCGGAATTACGGCATGGTAGGCAAAGGCCTGCGCCGGGAACCCGAAACACTGCCTGATTTGCCGCTGCCCTTTATTGTATTCTGGAACTTCAACCATTTCGTCGTCGTGGAGGGTTTCGGGAAGGGCAAAGTTTATCTGAACGATCCCGCTTCGGGGCCGCGCGTGGTATCCGGCGAGGAATTCGACCAGTCCTTTACCGGCGTCGTGCTGAGTGTGACCCCCGGCCCTGACTTCAAACGGGGCGGCGTCAAGCGCAATATGATCGGTTCCCTGCGCAAGCGCCTGGTCGGTTCGCAGGCTGGGATCGCTTACGTCGTGTTAACCGGCTTTGCCCTGCTGCTCATCGGCCTGGTGATCCCGATATTCACGCGCGTATTCGTGGACGATGTGCTGGTGCGAGGCCGCGATTGGATTGTCCCGCTGCTGCTAGGCATGGTGCTGACGGCCCTGCTGCGCGCAGCCTGGACGGCGCTCCAACAGCGGTACCTGCTACGGCTGGAAACCAAACTGGCGATCAGCACGTCCAGCCAGTTTTTCTGGCACGTGCTGAGTTTGCCAATGGAATTTTTCTTGCAGCGCTACGCCGGGGACATCAGTTCCCGCGTCGAGATCAATGACCGCGTGGCGGCGCTGCTTTCAGGCGAACTGGCGACTGCCGTCCTCAACGCCGTGCTGATCGTATTCTACGCCATTCTCATGGCGATCTACGATCCGCTGCTGACGGTGATCGGCATTGCCATCGCGGTGCTGAATATCGTCGCCCTGCGCGTGGTTTCCCGGACGCGCGTAGACGCCAACCAGAAGCTGCTCCAGGAACGCGCCAAGCTGCTCGGCACAACTTTTAACGGCTTGCAGATCATCGAAACATTGAAGGCAACCGGCTCGGAAACCGACTTCTTTGCACGCTGGGCAGGCTACCAGGCCAAAGCCCTGAACGCCGAACAGCAGTTGGGCGCGTCGTCGCAATTCCTGGCGGCGGTGCCATCCTTCCTCACAGCGCTCAACACCGCCGCGATCCTGGCCGTGGGCGGGCTGCGAGTCATGAACGGCTTTATGACCATCGGGATGCTAGTGGCCTTCCAAAGCCTGATGGCAAGCTTCATTGACCCGGTGAACCAGATGGTTAACCTGGGCAGCACCCTTCAGGAGATCGCAGGCGATTTGAATCGCCTGGACGACGTGCTGCGCTACAAAGCCGATCCCCGTGTCGAGGAAAGCGGCTCACCATCAGAACTTCCAGTGGAGATCGCCAGGGCCAAACTGGCGGGCTACCTGGAACTCCGCAACATTACTTTTGGCTACAGCCGCCTTGAACCGGCCCTCATTGAGGGCTTCAGCCTGACCGTGAAGCCCGGCGACCGGGTCGCGCTGGTGGGCGGATCGGGCAGCGGGAAGTCCACCATTGCCAAGCTTGTGTCCGGGCTGTATGACCCCTGGGACGGCGAAATTCTGTTTGACGGCGTGCCGCGTGAGCGGATTCCGCGCACCATCCTGACCAATTCGCTGGCGATGGTTGACCAGGACATTTTCATGTTCGAGGGCACCATCCGCGAGAACCTGACGCTGTGGGACCCGACAGTTTCAGAAGTGGACGTGGTGCAGGCGGCGAAGGATGCCAGCATTCATGCCGACATCGCCACCCGTCCGGGCGGCTACGAATACGGGGTCGAGGAAGGCGGGCGCAATTTTAGTGGCGGGCAGCGTCAGCGCCTGGAGATCGCGCGGGCGCTCGTCGGAAATCCCACGCTGCTGATCCTGGATGAGGCCACCAGCGCACTCGATCCGCTGACCGAGAAGATCATTGACGACAACTTGCGGGCGCGGGGCTGCGCCTGCCTGATCGTCGCGCACCGCCTGAGCACGATCCGCGACTGTGACGAGATCATCGTCCTCGAACGCGGCAAGGTCGTCCAGCGCGGCACGCACAAGCAAATGATCAAAGAGGATGGGCCGTACAGCCGCCTGATTAGCACGGAACTGTACCAGGCCGACAAGTCCTCAGCGAAATCGCTATTGGATCTGATCTGAGAGTCCGCCCTTTTTTGCGATGGGAACTTTTACTCTGCTCTAATAGTATAGTTTTGAGACAGTTATTGCACTCACTCACCAGGGCCACCTTCAAAGGGGGAGTTGCTGAACCCTGTGCTCGGCCCAGGAGTCGCGGGGTTGCCAAGAGATTGCACGCCATAAACCACGCAACTCGGAATTGAGCCATTCTGGCTGCTCATACAGGTGTTATAGCCACGAACGATGATTGGCCCAATCGCTATCAGGAATGCCAGAAGCAACACAACCAGAGTCAGTAGACTTACCCAGAAGCTGGGGCCTCTCTGGAGCGTTTCCTGGTTATCAGCATCGGTTGGATGGAAGGCATCGGACGAGACGTTCTTGCTCACGGCGTACCACCCTACTACACAAGTCAATGTTTGCGGCCATCGGCGCATTCAGTAAGCATCTATCAGGCAAGTTCTACGTAAATTGACTAAAAAAAACGATCCCCTGATTGCGCAGGGGATCGTTCGATTTTACGGATGAGTCGTGTCTAGCTGCCTGTGAACCAGCTATCGGGCAGTTGCAGGGCGATAGATTGTGCCAGCTCGAACCAGAAATTGAAGCCAGGAATCATCGTCAGATTCGGGTGCTTCAGAAGGAGCCGCAGCAGCGCTTGATTCTGCGGGCGCAGGCGTTGAACGTGGTTTACAAAAGTGTGACGGTTGCGTAGTGCCTGCGTC
>DATGFK010000748.1:0-6629 GCA_035309185.1 Aggregatilineales bacterium | reverse complement strand
CCATCAGCTATAGCGGCTTACTTGAATTAGCGGTCATTATTGACAGTCGCTATATACGTGACTCGAGTTCTCAAAATTTTAGCCCAATGGTGGATCCACTCGAACTGTCAATGATGAAATATGCCACTGATATCCCCCTAGACGCGCGTTTTTTCGACCCGTCTGGTTGTATTTCCGCAGTTTTTTCGCGTCCAGCCTATCTTTTTGGGCGATACAGCGTCAGCGATTCAAGTCATGCCGGTGAACAAACAGCACCTTATGCTGCACTGGTAAAAAAACCTTCCCCAGATCAGCTTTACCAGGGAGGTTACACACACGTATTCTTTGATCAAACCTGGTATAACAAGTTGAGTCCAGAAGCCGCACAAGTGTTGCGAACCGATCCGCTTGAGGTCATTGGATGGGCTGGCGACGCCAAGAATTTTCGTGTTTTAGCGCGTATTTGCGCCCCAAACCAGGGCTGCGCTCCCCAAGTTCCTGGCGTCATGGAAGAGCTGGTACCGGCTCAAATTAATTTCGCAAATTCACTCGCGGTTACAGGTTTTGTCCGAAGCATCAAAGATGAAGATCGAACAGTGCATGTCAAGTTTAGCGTACTTGCACTCAGGATAATGACAGAGAATTTCCATTACAGCTTGAGATTAACCCGTCAAACGGATGGCAAAATCTACGCCGTGGACGGTATCGCGGGTACACTTACAACCAATATGGTCATGGGGACGACCTACCTGGCAAACGAAGTAACCTTTAAGGATGTCCCTGCTGGAGACTACCGCCTGTCAATCGGCTGGTATGACATCAATACGTCCGATCTTCGTCCGCTGCAAATCGTCGATCCTGTGCCGCCGTCCTCCAATCAAGAAGCAGTCCTGTTATCATTATTAAAGGTGGAGTACAACAATTCTGGATCGTAGCTTATTGAGTTGTGTAGGACTGCGTGCGTAATGCGCTCAAAAGACAGACTCCCTGACTACGGAACAATTAAATTGTGATGCCTTTCAGTCAATTCAAGGGTTTTTAAGTGTCCGAAACGGTTGGCGCCATCCTCGAATATGGGACGCTCGCGCTGGTGGTGATCTACGCCAACTACGTCGAGAAACGGCCTGGGCGGCGCCTGTTCCTGTATATCATGCTGATCTTCCTTAGCCTCTTTTACCTGTATGCAGAGGCATTCATTCCTGGCAACATTGCCGACCTACCCCAGGGCGCATTGTCGGGCGTGCGCCTGGTCACGTTTCTGACGGCAGGCCTGGCAATAGCATTGCTCTTTCCCGGCGTCCGCCGTGCGATCTCTGGCGCATTCCCCAAACGAACGGTAGACTTTGAGAATGGGCTGCCCGTCGGCTTCGATCCCGATTCGCCTGTTCACATGACGGCTGCCATCTACTGTGTCCACCTGCTGAGCCATACTGCCCTGACCTTTATCCGCTATGGCGGCTTGAGTGGCGCCGCGCAGGATTTCGGCGGAGTCAGCACCAGCGAATTATGGACGGAACTGGCAATCTGGTTGATGTTTGCGGCGCTGGGCGTTGGACTGCTTTCGCGGCGTTCGCTGGCCGAAACCTTCAAGCGCCTGGGTCTGCGCGCGCCAACGATGTCGGAACTGGCCCTGGCAGGTTCAATGGCCTTTGCCCTGTACGCCGTGGCCTTCGCCAGCGACGTGATCTGGCAGAGCTTCGTTCCGCAGGATGTTTACCAGCAGCAGAATGTCTTCAGTCAGGCCATCAGCCAGAGTATCTCCACCCTGACTCTGGCCTTCTTGCTGGCGCTCACGGCGGCAATCGGGGAAGAGATCGCCTTTCGAGGCGCACTGCAACCGGTCTTTGGTCTGTGGCCGACCTCGATCCTCTTTGCGGCGATCCACCTGCAATACGTGCTCACGCCCGCCAGCCTGCTGATCCTTGTGGTGGGGCTGGGCCTGGGCTGGCTGCGCAAGCGCTATAACACGACCACTTCAATCGTCGCCCATTTCCTGTACGACTTCGTTCCGCCTGCGCTGGGCATTCTATCACAGGTGACGGGCGTTTTACTTCGGGCAGTACGGTGAGCAGGCAACCATGAGCGAACTACGCGAACGACTTCGCAATCTGCGGGCGGTGCGCCGCCCCATCGAACCGATCCGCTACGAGGCGTTCCCGCCGGATTCCGACGCGCCACAGCCGCTCGAAGCGCTGGCTCCCGGCGAAGTGTTCGACACGCCGCACGGGAAAAGTTACGTGGTTCGTACGAACCATACGCCGGATCACAGCCACGGCAGCGGCACGCTGCACGATTGGCTTGGACAAAACTTGAGCGGAGCCGCCGCCTTTACTAATGATTCGCGGCTGGCGCAAGTTGCTCCTGATCGCTGTGTTTTTCTCGACACGGAAACGACGGGCTTGAACGCGGGAGCCGGGACGCTGGTCTTCCTGGTTGGCCTGGGACTGTTCACCGAGTCGGGATTCGAGGTGCGCCAGTATTTCCTGCGCGATCCCGGTGAGGAACCGGCCATGCTCCACGCCATTCGCGAAGTCCTGGACGGCTGCGATGCGCTTGTGACCTTCAATGGCCGCTCCTTCGACATGCCGCTGCTGGATGCGCGTTACGTCATCAACCGGCAGCATCTGCCCGTCAGCCGTTGGCCGAACCTCGATCTGCTATTCCCGGCGCGGCGGCTGTGGAAACGGCGGCTTCAATCGTGCCGCCTGGTCGCGCTGGAAACGGCGATCCTGGGCGTGCGGCGGGCCGGGCAGGATGTCCCCGGCTGGCTGATCCCACAGCTTTACCACGAATACCTGGCGACCGGCGATGCCCGGCAGATGAGCCGCGTCATGTATCACAACCTGTATGACGTGCTCTCGATGGTCACACTGGCGACGACGGTTTGCCAGACCTTTGCGCAGAGTTACGCCCCGGCCACGATTGGCCCTGCCGCCGACACGCTGCCCCAGGACGATCTGCTGAGCCTGGCGCGCTGGTATGAAAGCCTGGGCAAAGTGCAGGAGGCTGAGGGCGCTTACCAGTCCGCGCTGCGCGCGGCCCGGCACGAAAACGATCAACGGCTGTGTCTACAAGGGCTGGCAAATCTCTTCAAGCGCCAGGAACGCCTTGCCGAGGCCGAACCCCTGTGGCAGACCCTTGTCGCGCTCTCGCCCGGCGATCCCGACCCCTGCCTGGAACTTGCCAAGTATCACGAGTGGTCAACACACGAACTGGGCATGGCCCTCATCTGGACAGACGCCGCCTTACAGGCAAACGCGCGCCGAAACAGTCCGTACCTCCAACAGATGGCAGCCCAGGAGATCGCACGGCGGCGCGAGAGGCTGCTCCGAAAACTAGGCAAGGTCGGACCGGACTCACAGGCCAGTGCAGGCAACTAACGTACTGGCGTCATAGCCTCCTAAACAACTGCCTCACGGATTTCTCACCCCGTTTTCATGCTGCAGTTCTCTTGCCCTATCACAATCTCTTTCAGGTGCGCTACTCGTTGTCTTACCTCCATGCTGGCCGGGCGCGCTTATGAACGGCTGAGTGCGAAGAGGTGAGCTATGAGTGACACATTCGACTTGATCATGCGGTTGTCAAACGAGCGCCAGGAACTGTATCGGACAGCCGCTCAGGAGCATCTAAATTCTGATCAGCGTAAATCTCTTGAAGAACTCAATGCCAGGATTCCACTAGCCTGGGATCAATACCGCCGTGAACTGGCAACCGAACGGAACGAGTCCGAGCGGAGCAGGGCTAAACGCGATTCTCGGCATAACCGTGGGAACAGCCGGTCAAGCCGCTACGTGGCGTAACGGGATCAGCATTCCGCCCCGGAAGGCAGCGCTTGATAACTTAATTAACGTAACTCCAAGTACGGTCGCCTATGGGCGACCTTTTTAATTATCTAGGACTCGTGGTTAGGTTTCTCTTGGGTTGAGCCTCTGGATTTGTCAAACCCGATTGGCCCCTTTTCCCTGTTCTCATTTCGTATGCTATACTCGCAGTCATGACTTCTCAAAGCACGGTCGTTGACCTTTCCCCGGATCGCCTGGAGCAACTGCGAAAACGCATGGTAGCGCTGTCCTCTCGCCTGCACGCGGCGGGCCTTGAGGGCGTCACCGATGTATTGCTGGACGTGGCTGGGCCACTTGGCCCGCTCGGCGCCCAGGCGCTGTGGATTGCCCAGCCGGTGCTCGGTTTGATGCTGCCCTCTGACGAAATTGATGGCCTGGCGCGGGTGCTGGAAAGTCCATCAGGCGTGGATTGGCTGCGCGATGCGTTGATCGGCGACTCACAAACGGATGGTCAGGCATGAACAGTCCGATTCTTCTATACGTAGTGCTGCTGCTAGCCCTGGTACTGACCCTCGTCGGCGCGACGCTGGCCTCGCGTTCAGGGATCATCCAACTGCGCCGGATCGGTGCTTATAACGCGATGCCGCTCACCGTCAGCGAAGCTGTCGAAAGTGACCGGACGCTGCATGTCTCGTATGGCAGCAGCGGCATCGCAGGCGCCAGCGCGATTTCTGCCGTCGCTATCAGTGAGGTACTATATCCCCTGGCTGAACGGGCGGCCTTGGCAGACCGGGGCGCGTTGGTGACCACGAGCGATCCAGTTACGCTGGCGCTTGGGCAGGATACGCTGCGCCGGGCTTACAAAGTGCGCAGGGCGCTGGCGAAATATCGCCCGGCGATGGCCCGCTGGTATGCACAGGGGCCGCTTTCTATGGCCTTTGCTGCCGGGGTTGGCGCTGCCATCCTGGAAGAGGACGTTTCGACCAATATCTTACTGGGTCAATTTGGCGCGGAATTGGCGATCATGGCCGAAAACGCCATCCGTTATGACCGCTTCGTGATCGCCCAGAGCGACCGGATCGAAGGACAGGCTGTCGCCTACGTTCTTTCCGACACGCCCCTGATTGGGGAAGAACTCTACGCGGCGGGCGCGTACCTGGGCCGTCGTCCGGTGCAGATCGGCGGCGTACTTGCGCAGGATATTATCCGCATATTGATCACGCTCTTGATCCTTGCCCTGATGTTCTTAGCCATTGCGGGAGCAAAGTTCTAAATGAGCCAATCGCCTGCCCCCGTTCGCCGCCGTGCGAGTCCCTATGCTGTGCTGCTGGCCGCGATCACCATCGCAATTGCCATCATCACGCTGCTCGGCATTGCGCCACTGCCCCTGCTGCCCGACCTGAGCGGAGTGGGCCAGGGTATTGTACAGCTCGCCACGGTCGTCGCGGCCATTGCGGTGATCATCGGCGTGCTCAACCTCATCAGCGTCCACGTCCGCAAAGTCACTGCCTTCAATTCGATGGGATCGTTGTACAGCGGCATTACGCTGCTCACCTTTGTCCTGGTGCTGGCCCTGCACTTCCTGGAAGCGCGCGGGATGATCAAGGTCAACCTGGCTGCTTCGGCAGCGCTGCCCGGTGAGCCGGTGTTGACACTGACGCTGATGGATGCGCTGCAAGTGGTCATCGAGTCGGCCCTGGCCGGGCTGCTCTTTTTCTCACTGGTTTATGCCGCCTTCCGGCTGATGCGTCGCCGGGTCACGATCTGGAACGCGCTGTTTCTCGTGGCGGTGCTAGTCGTACTTGTCGGCTACGTGCTGCCGCCGGGATCGATCCTCTACCAGTTCCGCGATTGGTTTTTGCGGATTCCTGTCGGCGCAGGGACTCGTGGATTGTTGATTGGAGTTGCAATTGGCACTGTTATTGTCGGCGTGCGCGTCCTGATCGGCCAGGATCGGCTGTTCCGCGAGTGAGGTACCTTTCTCATGTCAGATGATCGTTTTGACAATCAGCAGCCGCCGGGGGCGGACAATACCCCCGATAATTCGTCCAATTCTCCGGAAGATTCAGGCGCGCAGCGTCCCAGGGTGATTAAGCCGCTGCGTCCGCGCCCGGAGCAGAACGCCCCAACGCAGGGCCAGCCGCCGCGCACCATCAAGAAACTGCCCGGCAAAAGCGCGCCGTTGCCGCCCCAACAGGGCGATTCTTCCAACCCGACGAGCTTCGAAGACTGGGAGCGGGCGCAGAATGCCCCGCCGCCCGAACCTGAGCCTGAACTTCCCGACAGCCTGCTGGACGAAGTGCCGGACTGGTTCCAGAGCAGCGAACCGACGCCGCCTGGCGCGGCCCCGGCGGCAGGCGGGGCCGAATTCATGCCCGATTGGTTTGCTGGCCTCGAAGAACAGAGCGCGGACGAAGCGCCGGATTGGTTCAAGAACGTAGATTTGAGTGGCGCCGCCCTGGTCGGCCCAGAAAGCGTGCAGGCCTTGACGCCCGCCGCGCCGGAGCCAACGCCGCAGCAGCCGACAGCGCCAACCGCAGGCGCCTCAGGCGACGACGCTCCGGATTGGTTCACGGGCGGCGGCACAGGCCTGGAAGAACTCGATTTCAATTCGATGTTTGCAGGCGGCGCTGAGGAACAACAACCGCCGCTACCGTCTGGCCCTTCAGACGTATCGTTTACACCATCCCCAAGTTCGGAAGTGATCCCGCCAGAGCAGGTCAGCCCGGTTCAGGCCGATGCCAACCTGGATTGGATGTCGGAGATGCCCGACCTGGCCGAGGTATTGCAGACGGGGGAACCCTCCGCGCCCGCCATTGAACCGCTGCCGCCGCTGCCCGCCGAGGAGGTGGGTGCAGCGTCTGCCAT
>DATGFK010000747.1:0-11858 GCA_035309185.1 Aggregatilineales bacterium | reverse complement strand
AAGGGTTCCAGGAACAGGGAACGCACCCTGGCAATGCCGCCGTTGACCTGGAAGAATCCGCTGTCAGTGCGACCATTCGAGAACCCCGAAAGGTTTCCATTAGTTGCCAGGAGTCCCAGCGGGTTCCCGGACGGGTCAAAGTAATTGCCGTTGACGATCAGCGCCGCGCCAGGCAAGGCCAGCGGCCAGTTCTGCATCGTCTTGGTTTGACCAGGGATATAGGCGACCTGGAAATTAACTTTGGTCGGGTCAATCCGCGCCACCAGGACGCCGACCAGGTTGCCCTGCGTATCCTTGAAGGTCAGGTTGCGATAGGCGATGCCGTTGGCAACGCTTAGCCAGTTGGCGTCCAGAGTCGGGATCGCGGTTGGCGGCACGGGCGATGGCGTGAACGTCGGCAGCGGGGTGTTGGTCGCCAGGGGAGCGGACGAACTGGCACCTGCGGCTGTCACCGGGACAGCCGTAGGCCCGCCGGGTGTGGCAAACGAGATAAAAGTGGGGAAGGGCGATCCTTTTGGGATTGCGGTTGGGAAAAGGCTGATGGGCGTGGCATTCGGGTCAAAATTGCCCCCACAGCCCGCGACGACGGCGGCTAATAGCCCAATGGTGAGACCATTGAGCAGGCTTCGCATTGTTCTTGAAGCGGCTTTGAACGGCATTCTGCGACGAAGGGCGATGGTAAATGGCTTCATAGTGAAATCAATTGTCCTTCCGGTGGCGACGGCGATCAACCAGCCGGGAAGCCAGGGAGTCGCCCGCTTCCGGCTGGGGTTGCTCTGGTAAATGTCGCTGCTGGCTTTCAGCGGCCTCAACCGCCTCAGGCGCGTTTACAGGCGGCGTGGCCGGGGATGTAGGCGATGCAGTGGATTCCTGGGAACGCCCCGGATCGCTTTGAGCGGGAGGATCGTACCGTTCGGCGTGAAGGGCGTCCATCGGCCTGACTGTCGAGGCGCGTCGGGAGCGCAGGAGATCGCGAACGGCCTCGGTCTTGGCAGGCGAAATCTGCGACGGCAGCGGGCTTACGGCCCGTTCTTTAGCGTCCTTCAGGCGAGTCAACTTGCCCGACGTGGCGAGTGTAGGCGCTGGCGGCTGAATACCCAACCGTTTTCGCGTCCAATTCGTGGCTTTTTCCATGTCTGAACGGGTCACGACAATCCGGCGAGTCGCAATGTCAATAGGCAGCAGGAAGGTCACCAGGAGCAGTAGCAACGGCCACACTGACGCGGAAGCGCGCGTCTCAGAGATCGTATGGGCAAAGGATAATGATGGTTGTTGTTGGATAATTTTGCCGCTGGTGAGGGTTGCGATCTGATTCAGCAAATTGAGGTTGGTGTCTTGCAAACGGTATTCGGGCGAGTAACTGAGTACCCAGCCCGTCGTCTGCGCGATCCCTACATTGCCTCCGGACGTGTCGCTGGCGCTGCCGCCCACGCGAATGAAATAGGCTCCCTCATTCTTGGGATCTAGTGTGCCCTCATAGCGTCCAGGCGCAATCTGGTCCAGTGGAATGCTCTGCGCTTGCAACTTGGGGTCAACCACTGAAGCATTCATCGCCAGGCCGTTGAGAAATGAGCCATTACTGTCCACAGCGTTGACTGTCAACACAAACTGTCCGTCCGGACGCTGCTCGACCTGCGCATCCAGCCGATTGTTGGTTCCTTCGGTAATGGTGGATCGCACAACCTGGCTCCAGAACCGCCCGTAATTATCCCAGCCCGTCCAGTTCTTGCTCCAGCGTGACGCCGCATCAGAAGTCCAGGCAACGGCACGTCCAAGCCCATATTGCCAGCTTGCCAGCAGAGGGTCGTTGAAGCCCGGTACGCTCAGGATCACACTGGTGTTCGGTTTGGGCGTGGTGGCAACGTAGCCCAACAAACTCGGCGTCGAATTGATACCCTGCATGATCGCACTGTTTCCGTTCTGTTGTGGAGTGAATTCTTTTTCCTGGATGTATGAGCGGGTCGCCAGAACTGTATCGGCCACAAAAATCTGCGGCAAATTCTGCAACGTGACCAGGTGGTAATAAAGGCCGTGGCCCGCCGTTGCCGTATCGATCAGAGGTTGTTCTTCCCCGCTCTCAATGTCAATGGTCGTGACGGTGATACCGGACTGGGTGTACATCTGTTGCGCAAGGGCAACCAGGCCATCGGCAGAATCGTCCCCGTCGGTGAGGATAATCATGTGTTTCAGACTGGAAGTATCTGGGGCCATCTGGCGAAAGGCTTCCTGCATGGCATTCAGAGTGCCGTCGCCTCCGCCGGAGCGCAGAGTCCCTACCTGGTCAATGATCGGCTGTGGATTACTCGTAACTGGCTGAACGGGAACCACCCAGTAGGCGTCAGAATCGTAGGACACGACCCCAACGTGATCTTGAGGAAGCAGGAATTGGATGGAACGCCGGATGGCCTCCTTGCCCAGTTCGAGCCGATCCACGGTACTGCCGGGTTCCACGACCTCCATGCTGCCAGAGCGATCAATGACGTACACCATCAGCAAACTCGGAATGCGCTTTTGATCTTTGATCTGGCTCTCCAGCGGCAGTGTTTCCTCCAGGGGGGTCTGGAAATAGCCGCCCGGCCCGTAACTGTCCGCGCCGCCGATGGCGACCAATCCACCGCCCAGGTCACGCACATAGGATTGCAGCACCTTCATCTGCTGATTATCGAGCTTGGTGGCTGAGACATTCGCCAGCACAACCGTCTTATAGGAGGCTAATTCGGCCAGGCCACTGGGCATATTGTCGGGAGTTTGCAAATCCACATTGAGACCCTGGCTTTGCAGGGCAGGCAGCAATGCTTTGACTTCATCCGGGTTGGGGCTGACGAGGAGGATATGCGGTGGCCCTGTCACTTCGGTGAAGGCAGACAGTTGTTTATTCTGGTAAATCGAGTCTGTTCCAGGTGGAGGATCGATGCGCGCCTCGAAATCGGTGAAACCCTGGTGTGTGGCTGTCAGAGTCAGTACAAAATTGTTATCGCCGCTCTTGAGCGCGACCTGTTTGGACTGGATGACCGCACCGGCAGACAGCACGGTCAGCGTCGCCGGAGTGTCTATGGTACTTTGCACCGTCACGCCCAGGTCGAATGTTTCGCCCTGGTTAACTGTTGTCGGCGCGCGCACGTCGCTGACCAGCACTTCTGGTCCGCTGTGATGGGTGAGCGGCACCACGTCTATCTGAACGTTGGTAGCAGCCGCCAGGCGTGCCGCTTCGATGGCGCTGCCGAGATTCTCCTGACCGTCACTCAAAATAACCAGGCGCTTGGCCGAATCGCCGGGCAGCATCGCCAGACCCAGGTGAATGGCTTCGGCCATATTCGTATTCAAACGGATCGGCACGGACGTGATCGGGCCGAGGGCCTTAACACTGGACACCGGGCGCTCGATCAACGCATTTTTGCCGAATACAACAACCCCAGCGGAGTCATTCAGCCCCATTGAGGCCATTGCATCGCGCATGTACTGTTCAGCTTCGGCGCGAGTTGCCGCGTCCACGCTATCCGATTCGTCCAGCAGAAAAACGACGGAGAGTTTGTCGGCAGCCTGCGCCGTTTGCAAACCAGCCAATCCCAGAATCAGCAGGGTCACAACCACCAGGCGGATCGAGAGGCTGGTCAGGTCGCGTCTGCGGCGGTGAGCCACACGCGGCCAGCCAAGCCACGCAAAATAGGGGATACTTAGCAGCAAAAGCAGGGCAAGTGGGTTAGAGAATGTCATGACAATCTACAAAATTCTCTACAATCCAACTGTGTAATGATTATGGCACAATCAGCCCAGTGTGTCATGGGCATTCATTTCCCGCTTAAACTTGTGGAGGCTGAAACTTGGACGCATTGGCAAACTTATCACGTGGTTCTATCATTATCGCACATCTGATCAAGGATTCTACGAACTGACGGCAATTCCATAATGACTACCGAGCGACTCTATTACGACGATTCGTATACGCTGGCCTTCAATGCGGAGGTCGTCGAAACAGCGATACACAAAGATCGCCCGGCTCTGGTGCTTGACCGGACGTATTTCTACCCGGAAGGCGGCGGGCAGCCGCCCGATCATGGTTCAATCAATGGCGTCAAAGTGCTCGACGTACAGACCCGCGAGGCAGATCGGGCCGTTTTGCACGTCATGGAACAACCCCTGAACGACCATCGGATCGAAGGGCAGATCGAGGCCGAGCGACGGCTGGATCACATGCAGCACCACAGCGGACAGCACGTGCTGTCGCAGGCACTCAGCCAGGCAGCCCGCGCCGAAACCCTCAGCGTCCACATGAGCGCCGACAGCATGACCATTGACGTGAACCGCCCCTACCTGAGTGCCAACGATTGGCTGGCGGTAGAGGAACTTGCCAACCGCATCGTCATGGAAGACCGGAGGGTGCGAACCTGGTTCCCGGAACCGGATGAACTGGCGGCTTTGCAACTGCGCAAGCTGCCCGACGTGGCCGGTAAAGTCCGAGTGGTGGACGTGGGCGGCTTCGACATCACCGCCTGCGGCGGTACCCACGTCGCCCATACCGGCGAAATTGGGCAGATCAAGGTAGTGCGCTTTGAACGCAGGGGAGACACGACCCGGCTGGAATTCAAATGTGGGCGACGCGCATTGAGCGATTATCGCGACAAAAATCGTGTGATCAATCAACTGGCGGTGGATATGACGGTTGGCTACTGGGAACTGCCCGACGCGATCCAGCGGCTGCAAACAGAGGCGAAGGCGCTACGCTCGGAACTCAAGACGGCCCGCGAACATCTCATGGATGCCGAAGCGCTGGCGCTCCTGCCCACTGCTGTACAACATGGCGACTGGCGTTTTGTGAGCCACGTCTACAAAGATCGCGAGGCGTCTGAAGTCAGGCTATTAGCCCAGAAGCTGGCTGCACAGTCCTTCGTCATCGCTCTGCTCGGAGTCGCGGGCGATCCCGCACATTTGATATTCGCCTGTGCCGTTAATGTGAATGCGGATATGTCCCAGGCGCTTAAAGTTGGGTTGGCCCACTTGAGATCAGAACGGGGCGGCGGACGGCCCAACTTTGCCCAGGGCGGCGGCGTCAAAGCCAGCCAGGACGAGGTAAAAGCTGCTATCCAGTTGGCTGCGGATTCGATTCGGCAGGCGAATGAACGTCATTAACCATCATTAACAAGTGGGGCTAAGTTGTTTACAACGCAAAGTTCCCCTTTCGATGCCATCGTCGTCGGCTCCGGGCCAAACGGCCTGGCTGCCGCGATCACGCTGGCCCGCGCAGGCTGGTCTGTGCAAGTGCGTGAGGCCCGTCCCACCATCGGCGGTGGAATGCGCAGCGCCGAACTGACCCTGCCCGGCTTTGTCCACGACATCTGCTCCGCTTTCCACCCGCTGGGCCTGGGATCGCCGTTCATGCGCACGCTGCCTCTGGCTGAACATGGCCTGCAATGGGTTCACCCCGCCGCGCCGTTGGCCCATCCTTTCGACGATGGCACGGCGGCCCTGCTGGAACGGTCTTTCGAGGAAACTGGCGCGACACTGGGACGCGATGCCCGTGCCTACCGGCGTTTGATGGAGCCGCTTGCCACGCGCTGGGATACGCTGGGTGTGGACGTTTTGGCCCCGCTGCGCTTCCCACATAATCCCTTCGTCATGCTGGATTTCGGTCTCCGGGCAGTGTGGCCTGCGACCTGGGTTGCTAACACGATCTTTCAGGATGATCACGCACGCGGATTATTCGCCGGGATGGCCGCGCATTCGTTCTTACGGCTGGACGAACTGCTGACCTCGGCCTTCGGGCTGATGCTTGGCGCGCTCGGCCATGCGGTGGGCTGGCCCTTTGCGCGCGGGGGATCACAACAAATTGCCAATGCCCTGGCCTCGTACCTGCGTAACCTGGGCGGGGAAATCGTCACCGATGCGCCCGTAGAAACCATTGATGAGCTTCCCCCGGCCCGCGCCATCATCTTTGACGTGACCCCACGCCAACTGCTGAAGATCGCCGGGAAGCGTTTTACGCCGGGCTATGCCCGCAGCCTCGAAAACTACCGCTATGGACCGGGCGTCTTCAAGGTAGATTTCGCGCTGGATGGGCCGATCCCCTGGAAGGCGCCAGAAGTGGCGCGGGCTGGGACGGTTCACGTGGGCGGCAAACTCGAACAAATCGCGGCCTCTGAGCGCGATGCCGTTCAGGGACGCACGAGCGAACGGCCATTCGTCCTGGTCGGCCAGCAAAGCCTGTTCGATCCGAGCCGCGCGCCGGAGGGCAAACAAACGGTGTGGGCCTACTGCCACGTCCCGAACGGCTCCAAGGTAGACATGACCGAACGGATTGAAGCGCAAATCGAACGTTTTGCGCCCGGCTTCAAGGATCGCATCCTGGCAAAGCATACCTTCTCTGCCGTGACGATCCAGGACTACAATGCCAATTACATCGGCGGCGACATCAACGGTGGCGTACAGGATTGGCGACAGCTTTACACTCGCCCTGGCCTGCGGATTGATCCGTATACCACGCCGGATAAGCAAATCTTCATCTGCTCGTCGTCCACGCCGCCGGGCGGCGGCGTACACGGCATGTGCGGTTATTTCGCAGCCCAGGCCGCACTGAGAACGCAGGATAAAAAATAGCGAATGTTGCTGGGGATAACAACCAGCCTACCTGGTCATTCGCCTGGGCCGCTCAGTTTGTCCCGCAACAAGTCCTCGATTTCAAGCTGCGATGGTGTCCACCAATGTGATGGCAGCACACGGCCATCCTCGGAGAAGTGTACCCCTTCCGCATCAAGGCGCTCGCGCTGGTGGCGCTCATCGCCAGGGCGTCGGCGCGTGCTGATGCGACCCTGCGCGTTGATCACCCGCTGCCAGGGTACGTCGGTATCGTCGGGCAGCGCCGCCATTGCCCAACCAACCTGCCGCGCGCCGTTCGGCACACCGAGCAGCGCCGCGACTTTACCGTAGCTCAGGAGCTTCCCACGCGGAATCAGCTTGACGAGGGTGTAGACCTGCGCGTTGAATTTCGGCGAATTGAAATTCATGTCATTGAACTCAATCTAGGTCAATCGCGTGGTACGGAATGGTGTTCGCGGCAGCGCGCTTCGTAGGCCTCTGACGCGCCAACCAGGATAATCGGGTCGTCGTAGCGTGCCGCCTGTCCGTTTACCAGACGCTGGGTGCGGCTGGCCTCTTCGCCGCAGACGGTACAGATAGCGTGCAGTTTGGACACATCCTCCGCCAAACAGATCAGGTGTGGCATCGGCCCGAACGGCTCCGCACGAAAGTCGAGGTCAAGGCCCGCGATGATCACACGTACGCCGCGAGCGGCCAGGCGCCCGACAAGTTCCATCAGGCCATCGTCTAAAAACTGCGCTTCGTCAATGGCAACCACGGTGGTACTGGGTTGGATCATCTCGCTGATTGCCTGGCTGCTGGCGCACGGGTAGGCCTCGAAGCCCTGTCCATCGTGCGATGTGACCTTTTGGCCGGGATAGCGTGTGTCAATAATCGGCCTGAAAACCTGGATCGTCTGTTTGGCGATCTGCGCCCGTCTGACGCGGCGGATCAACTCTTCAGTCTTTCCGCTGAACATGCTGCCGCAAATCACTTCCACCCGCCCCCGGTGGTGTATCATGAAAAGCTCCCCTGTGCTTTTGGCAAAGAAACGATTCAATAAATGCGTAGGTCACAAAAAAGGGGTGGACTTGTGAGTTCCACCCCGGCAACAAACGTTCGCTGTACTGCTCCAGGCTCCGACGACGCGCGTTACTCTTCGGTGGTCGGCAGTTCGTAGCCGCGCCCGCGCAGCTTCTTCTTGGTATCGGTCAGCACTTTGCGTCCAATGCCACGAATCTCCAGGATGGCCTCATCGCCACCCTGCTGCAGGCGGCTGATGAAATCGGCGGCAGTGTTCACACCGCTGCCCGAAAGCGCCTCGATGTACTGGCTTCCAATGCCCAGTTCTGAGAGCGCCAGTTCGGGATCGGCCCGGATCACTTCGGCAGGCTCGGCCTTCATGCTACCGCGTGCTTCGAGGCGCTTCATGAAGCGGTCAACCTGACCTTCCGTGTCCACGATGCGCTGTTCGCCTGTGTAAAACGGATGGCAATTGGAGCAGATGTCGAGGGTAATGGATGGGCGAGTCGAACCGACTGTCCAGGTCCTACCACACGACGAACAACTAACCTTGGCATCTGGATACCAGGTGGGGTGAATACCTTCTCGCATGATCTTTGTACCTTTCATCGCGCGACGGGCGGCTGATAGTCGCTCAAGACTCAGGGCTGGCGTCGCGTCTTATCAACAATATTTGGATGCCGAAAATACGGCCAATCTTACGCTTCGCTTGTGCTTTCAGCGGCCTGGGCGGTGGGAGCTGCTTCGGGCCGGTAAGGGCGCACGGCGATCTGCCGGCGGCCACGACGGATATACTCGAAGCTGACGAACCCTTCCTGCGTGGCGAAAATCGTGAAGTCCTTGCCCATATCGGTTCCGGGGCCCGGCCAGAACTGGTTTCCACGCTGCCGGATAATAATGTTGCCGGAAATCACCAGTTCGCCATTGTAACGCTTGACGCCCAGGCGCTTGGCCTTGCTGTCGCGCCCATTTCGGCTTGATCCTGCACCTTTTTTGTGTGCCATTTGAGTCTACTTATGCTCCTGCCTGGCTCGTGTCCTGGCTGTCTGACTTACTTTAGCTGATGCTGTCAATACGGAGGCGGGTATAGGTCTGGCGGTGGCCCCTACGCTTGCGGTAGCGCAGGCCCGGGCGGTACTTCCAGACCAATATTTTCTTGGCCCGGTAGTGGCCCACTACAGTGGCGTGAACGACTGCCCCACTGACCAGTGGCGCTCCAATGGAAGCCTCGCCCTCGTCGGGGACGACGAGAAGGACTTCGCCCAGGTCCAGCGCGGCGCCCTCATCAACAGCCAGCTTTTCGACATCAATCGTCTGACCGGGTTCGGCGCGATACTGCCGTCCACCGGAACGGATTATAGCGTACATTGTATTGGGAAGTCTCCAATCTTCTCTTTTCACCGCTGGCGACAACTCCACGGAGGTCGCAGCGGGGAAAATTGGTCATCGGTTTGCGGGGGAACATTATAACGGGCGAGGCAGCGCCCGTCAATCCACAGTCTGGCACTCTCCGGGACGCAAAATAATCACCTGGGATTGATCGGAATGGAGACGGTAAAAGCAGTACCAGCACTGACTTTGCTCTCGAAGCTAATCGTGCCGCCGAGGGCGTCCACGGCCCGTTTCGTGATTGGCATCCCTAGTCCGGTGCCAGGGATTGTCCCGACATTTGCTGCGCGATGAAAAACCTCAAATAGATGCGGCTGGTCGCCCTCAGGGATACCGATACCATTGTCTTGAACCTGGAATACGACTTGATCGCCTACGACGCGCACATCAAAGCGTATCTCTCCGCCATGTGGCGAATATTTGAGCGCGTTGTCCAGCAAATTGACCAGTATCTGTCGCAGCAACTGTCGATCCGTGATGAGGCTAGTGTCCTCGCGGGGAAGAGTCATCTTCAACTCATGTTGCGGTTTTGCAGTCAGAGTCATTTCTTCCAGGATATCCTGTGCAAAGGACTTCAGATCAATGAGTTCCCGGTGAACTTCCTGTTTCCCGGCGTCCGCCTTGTTGAAAGTCAAAACGTCATCAACCAGATGAGCCATTTGCCGCACAGAAGTTCGAATGCGGGTAAAAAATTTCTCCAGGTCGTTTGAAGTCGTGTTCACCTGCTGTGGATCGACGAACCGTTCCAGGAGATCGGTTGAAGATAGAATTACCGTCAGAGGTGTACGGAGGTCGTGTGAAGCCATAGATACGAAACGCGACTTAATTTCGCCCAGTTCTTTTTCTTTTTCAAAAGCCCGGCGCAGTTCTTGTTCAGACCGTTTTCGAGAGCTTATATCACGCACGCTACACACGATCTCAACCGGTTTTTGCTGCCAATCTTCATCGGTGTGATTACTGATACGAGCCATGCCAATTTCGGCGCTAAAGGCCAGACCAGTCTTGGAGCGCGCATCGAGTTCCAGGTTTACAGGGCCGTTTTCACGAATTGCGGCGTGGATCGCATTTTCAAGCGCGGCCACATAGCGGGGTTCGACGATCATAGACAGGGAAAGTCCAGGAACTTCATCAGGCTGGTAACCAAACAGGTTGCTGAAGGCCGGATTGGCCTGGCTGATCGATCCATCGTCGAGCGCGACGAGGATCGCATCGCTGCTGTTATTCAGGATGGCTTCGACATGGTCTTTTGATCGCTGCAATTCGGCAGTACGGCGTTCAACACGGCCCTGGAGTTCATCAGCGTGGCGCAGAGATTCGGCATATAGTTGTGCGTTTTCGATTGCGATGGCAGCCTGGTCGGCGAAGGCCTGAAGACGTTCGGCGTATATGGGGCCATAAAAACCGGGAGTTGTACTGAGCAGCTCTAGAAAACCAGTGACTTGACCGCGCACTCGGATTGCTGCGCCCGCATAAGAGCGCATTTTGGGGGAGATGTGTATCCAGCCGGGATAATTGTTCGTGTCGGGAACAATGGCAGGTGCCGCATTTTCCTTCAGCAAATCTGCCACGCCGGGTGCGCTCAGCGGCAGCCGGACCTTTTTTATCTCGACCTCTTCTTCGGTAGACCAACCGCGCGAATAGGCCATCCGTGCGTTATCCCCTTCGATCCGTAAAATATGCGCCCAATCGTGTGGAACTACCCTACCGACATTTTCCAGGATGCGCCGCATCACCATATCAAGATTCAGGGTGCTATTGAGCGCGGCGAGACTGTCGCGAAGGGACTCGGCCAGCGCACGTTGTTCCTGCTCCGCGCTGAAGACCTGGGCATTGCGAATGGCAGTGGCAGCCTGATCCGCGAAAGCCTGCAAGTACCGAGCCTGGTCGGGCACATAAAAACCGACTTTCGCACTGGTCAGTTGCAAGAACCCGATGGTTTGCCCATGCACGCGCATGGGCGCCGCAACGTAAGAGCGAATCTGCGGAGTCAACTTTATCCAACCCTCGTCCGAGTACGTGTCGGCAATGATCAGCGGCTCATTCTTTTCAAGCATCTGCTTGTAGCCTGACGCATTGACTGAAAGCCGGTGAGCCTTTAGTGGCACCTCTTCTTCCGACGACCATCCCCGAAGGTAAGCCAGACGGACAACGTCGCCCTCGATCAACGAAATGTCGGCCCAATCGTGCGGGACAACTCTGCCTACGTTGTCGAGGATATGACGCATCACGACATCAAGATCAAGTGTGCTGCTGAGCGTGGCAAGGCTATCGCGGAGGGCTTCGGCGAGGGCACGCTGCTCACGTTCCGCGCTGAACACCTGCGCATTGCGAATAGCTATGGCAGCCTGATCCGCGAAAGCCTGCAAATACCTGGCGTGATCCGCAGAAAAAAAGCCTGCTTTCACACTCGTCAGGCGCAGAAACCCGATGGTTTGCCCATGCACACGCATAGGCGCCGCGACGTAAGATCGAATTCCTGGCGTCAGTTTCACCCAACCCGGATAGGTGTAGGTGTCGGCGATAACGAGCGCAGCATTATTCGTCAGCATTTCGTGGAGACTGGTGGCGGACAGTGGAAGGCGATGTGCCCGCAGAACAGCCTCTTCTTCTGGCGACCAACCCCGTGCGTAAGCCACACGTGCCGAGTCCCCATCGATCAGTGCAATGTCAGCCAAATCATGGGGCACGACTCTCCCCACATTGTCAAGAATACGAGTCATCACAACTTGCATATCGAGTGTACTGCTGAGTGTCGCCGTGATGTCTCGAAGTGCCTCGGCCAGCGCACGCTGTTCCTGTTCGGCGCTGGACATTTTCGCATAGAGTGCGGCTATCCCGGCCACCCGATCACGATAGCTCTTGGAAAATAGAACAAA